>JAYSZC010000712.1:0-8816 GCA_043738235.1 Lewinellaceae bacterium
GGGCGCTTTGACGGCTTTGGCTACTTTGGCGGCTTTAGGCGCCTTGGCAGGCGCCATTTTTGCTTCCGCTGTTTTTTTTGCGCCGCGCAGTGCGCGTATTTCGGCCATTCTTTCCGGACTGAGGCCGCGTTTTTTCGGGGCGCCATCGGCGCCGGTTTTGGGCGTTTTGGGTGCTTTTACGGCTTTAGGCGCTTTGGGAGTTGCGGTGGCAACGGTGGCTTGTCCACTACGGGCTGCTTCCATTTCAGCTTTGGAGCGACGTTTTCTTTTAGTCGTATCGGCTGCTACAGGAGCGTTGGCAGTTGTTTTCAGGCCCGGTTTTCTACCGCGTTTGGGTGCTTCTGTTGCCGTTGCTGTCGGGGCGGCTACCGCTTTCACAGCAGGTTTTCTACCGCGTTTGGCAGGAGTAACCGGAGTGGTTGCCGCTTTCAGGCCCGGTTTTCTGCCGCGTTTGGGCGTTTCGATAGCAGCAGCGGTGGGTGCAGCCGCCGCTTTCACAGCAGGTTTTCTGCCGCGTTTGAGTGCAGGCTTTGCAAGTGCTGCGGGTGTTTCTTGTGATGTACCGGCTTTTTTGGCGTGTCTGGCTACTTGAGCAGCCCTTATTTTTTCGCGGTGTTCGTCGCTAATAACACGTTTTTTAGGCGTCTTATCAGACGCAGCGCTTTTGGTTTTTTTGTCGGAAGCGCCTGTTTTGGCTTCTTCTTCGGATTTTTTACCACTTGCTCCTTTGGTTTTTCCTTCTCCTACTAACAGGATATGGCTGAGATGATGCTGGCTATGCCAAACGTACAGGGCAATGGCCTCCTGTAACAACACGGTGCGTTTGGAAGCCGGGTGGTAATAACCTTTTTCCAGATCGTCTTCCTGTAAGGATTTCAGGAAATGCGTCCAGCGGCTATGCAGGGCAGTTATTAATTTAAGCGAAGTTTTTACAGAGCCGTGTTTTCCATCTTCCAGTTCTGCCCAGAGTTTTTCTTCATAAGGTTTAATAATAGGTGTATTTTCAGTTACAGCCAGTTTTAAACGGGTATAAGCATTTAAATGACTATCAGCGAGGTGTAGTATAACCTGGCGGATGGTCCAACCATCGGGCCGGTATGTTTTTTCCAGGTCGCCGCTTTTTAGTTTTTTAACGGCTTTTTTAAGTTCTTTAGGAAATTTGGATAATGTTTTTATATGTTTACGGGTATCGTCAAGGGTATAATGTTTTCCGTATTCAAATTGGCCAATGGGATATCTCAGGTTATCGAGCTGTTCTTTCATAGGAAATGTTAGTTTAGAAAAGTCAAGTTGTAGTCAATGTTTAGAGGATGTGAAAGCGGGAGGTTTGGCAACGTTTACTAAATTTTTTAAAGTTTAGTAAACGTATAATCTATACACATAACCTGAAGGCGAGCTGTTTATTAGCGGTTAAACTGCGAATAAAGGAATTATGTTGCGAATTAAACACCTTTTATCTTACAGTATCTTTCCAACGCCAGAGATAGCGGCAGGCTACTGTACGCCAGGGTCGCCAGGGTTCCGCTATTTCGTGCATTTTTTTCTTTAAATCTTTACCGGTTTCATTGAGTTGGTAGAGGCGGATCATAGATTGTTGAATACCGAGATCATCTACCGGAAATACATCCGGACGACCCAGTGTAAACATAAGTAACATTTGTACGGTCCATTTTCCAACTCCTTTTATTTGCGATAAAAATTCAATAATTTCTTCATCGCTCATGGAATCCCAATGATGGTTTTCGAGGTCATTGTTTAGTGAAAAGTGCGCAACGTTTTGCAGATAACCCGCTTTTTGATTAGATAATCCTACCTGCCGGAGTTGGGCAGGCTCCAGCGCAGTTACTAAAACGGGATGGGGATAATTATCGGGGAATATGGAACAAAAGCGATTGAATATCGTCGTAGCGGCTTTAACACTAAGTTGCTGAGAAACAATAGATTCCAGCAAGTCGTAATATATTCTTCCCGTAGGTGTAAAATTGGGTATTTCCGTTACTTCAATAAGCCTGGAAAGGGCGGGGTCTTTTTTTAAATGTGTAAAAGATAACTCCAAATTCATGCCGCAAATAAAAGTGATTTTATATTATCTTTTGAATCTTTTGCGCGAAAGAAATAATATTGCGGTGCCGGATGCATAAAAATCAAACCATTTACGGCTTCAGAAGATATGGGATTTCAAAAAGTAAACACCGTTGACAACAAAAATGAGATGCAGCATTTTGTGCGCAGCCTTTTGGACGATGTGCAGGCATTCGAGTACATGCTGGAGCATGATTGGTTTGAAAGCGATATTGTGCGCATTGGTGCAGAGCAGGAAATGTGCCTGGTTCACAACAAGACTTTCAAGCCGGCTACCATCAATATGGAAGTGCTGGAGCACTTGAAGGATATGCCCTGGTGTGTGACCGAACTGGCCAAATTCAACCTGGAAACAAACCTGAGTCCACGCGAATTTACAGGCGACTGCCTGAGCCAGTTAGAAGCGGAAAACCTTGAGTATCTGTCTATTATACAGAAGGTGCTCGACGGGTTTGATGCAAGTATCATTCTTTGCGGTATTCTACCAACCCTGCGAAAGCATGACCTGGAGATGCACAACCTCACGCCGAAAGACCGTTATTTTGCGCTCATGGCCGCCATTCAAAAACACCTGCTCGGAACTTCTTTTGAACTCCGGGTAGAAGGTGTGGACGAGCTGTTGGTCAAACACGACTCGCCGTTGCTGGAGGCCTGCAACACCAGTTTTCAAGTGCATCTGCAGGTGGCGCCCAATGATTTTGTGAAGATGTACAACATCTCGCAGGTGCTGGCCGGACCTATCATTGCCATTGCCGCCAACTCGCCTCTGGTGTTTGGCCGCAGGCTTTGGCATGAAACGCGGATCGCTCTTTTCCAGCAGAGTCTCGACACCCGCACGACTGCCGATCACATGCGGGAACGACTCCCGAGGGTTAATTTTGGCTCCGGATGGCTGCGCGGCGACATCACACAGATTTACAAAGAAGATATCAGCCGCTTCCGGGTGTTGCTGGCCGGCGCCATTGAAGAAGACTCCTTAGCATTGGTGAAACAAGGCATTACACCCAAACTGCGCGCTTTACAAATACACAACTCGACCGTGTATCGCTGGAATCGCCCCTGTTACGGCATTTCTCCAAACGGAAAACCCCACCTCCGCATCGAAAACCGCGTCATGCCTTCCGGGCCGACATCGGTCGACGAGGTGGCAAATGCTGCATTCTGGCTGGGTTGTATGGTGGCTATGAGTGATAAATATGACGATGTGACCAAACATATCGATTTTGTAGACGCCCGCGATAATTTCCTGAAATCTGCCAAATTTGGCATTGATACCACTTTTACGTGGATGAAAGATAAAAAAATCCCGGCCACGGAATTAATTTTACAGGAATTGTTGCCGTTGGCAAGAGAAGGACTGAAAATGAGAAAAGTGAAAACAGCGGATATTAACAAGTATTTAGATATCATAGAAGCCCGGGCAAAAGAACACAAAACCGGCGCGCGCTGGGCTTTACGCACTTTTACGGCCTTAAAAAAATTAGTCACCAACGACGAAGCGGTCACCGCTATCACAGCTGCTATGGTAAAAAATCAGAAATTGAATAAACCCGTGCATACCTGGAAAGAAGGTACTGCAGCCGATCTCGACAGCTGGCAACCAACCAGTATCAAAGTGGAAGAATTTATGTCGACCGATCTGTTCACCGTTCAAAAAGACGATCTGATTGAATTAGTGGCGGAAATATTAGACTGGCGCCGTATCCGCTATATGCCCGTAGAGGATAGTAAAGGCGAACTCATTGGTCTTATTTCCAGCCGGATGCTGCTGCGCCACTTTGCGCGTCGCAATCAATTAGAAGAAAAACAGGCGGTGATGGTAAAAGAAATTATGATACTAAAACCGGTAACCGTCACACCAGAAACCAATATTATGGAAGCCATGAATAAAATGCGCGACCATAACATCGGATGTTTGCCCGTAGTAAAAGGAAAAGACCTGGTGGGTATTATTACGGAAATGGACTTTCTCAGAATTACCAGCCGGTTAATGGAACGGCTTGAAAAACAATAGTAAAAATCCGATTTTTTTTAATCCTCAATTATCTTGTTAACCATTTCAAACTTATCGTATGAAGCGATTACTAATTACATTTTTAGTCGCACTGATTGCTATGTCCGTTTCTGCGCAACGCAAAATAGACGGACAAATCAGTGACCGGGCAACCGGAGAGGCGCTCGTAGGCGCAACCGTTTTGTTAAAAGGTGGAAATAGTGGTACCACTACCAACATCGATGGTATTTTTTCCATCGCAGTACCCAGTGAATCATCTGTACTCGTGATTAGTTACACGGGTTTTGAAACCCAGGAAGTAACGGTCGGTTCCCAGATGAAGATCAATGTTCAGATGGTACCCAGTTCAACCCTGGTAGAAGAGGTGGTTGTAATTGGTTATGGCAAACAAATTAAATCCACCCTAACCGGTAATATTGCCAAAATCGGCGGTGAAAACCTGAAGTCCATGCCGGTCGTTTCCGTCGAGCAGGCCATGCAGGGTCAGGCAGCGGGTGTATTCGTGGAAAGTGTGAACGGTAAATTAGGCGCCGCCATGCGCGTTCGGGTACGCGGTGTAGGTTCTATCAACGCCGGTACCGAGCCTTTGTATGTGATCGACGGTATTCCGATTGCCAAAGACGCCCGCAATACTTCGGGCGCTGCGCTCAACCCTTTAGCCGACCTTAACTTCAACGATGTGGAATCCATCGAGGTGTTGAAAGACGCTTCTGCCAAAGCCATTTATGGCGCGCGCGGCTCCAACGGTGTGGTCATCATTACCACCAAATCGGGCAAAAGCGGCCGCTCCCGCGTCGAACTGGATGTACAAAGCGGCGTGAGTATGCCAACCGGCAAACGCGAATTCCTGAATGCTGCGGAATTTGTCGACCATTTCACGGAAGCAGCCAATAATTCGGACGATCTGGAAGGTGTGCCTTATGATGACGATAACTCCTGGACACAGTTTGTGTTCGGCCGTTTCTACCGCTATTCGGGCCGCAATGACAGCTGGATGGAAAAAATAGACCGCACCGACTGGCAGGATGAAGCCATGCGCACGGGCAGCATTACCAATGCCAACCTTTCTTTCTCCGGTGGTAATGAAAAAATGCGCTACTATGCCAGCGGCAATTACGGCGACAACGAAGGTATTCTGGTGGGCAATAACCTCGAAAAAATGGGGGGCCGCCTCAATATCGATTTTGATGCAACCGATCGCCTGCGTGTTGGTGTCAACCTGAGCCTGGCGCGTACCATCACCAAGCAGGTATCAGACGACAATGCGTTTTCTACTCCGATGCAGTTGGTGGCTTTGGCGCCTATTACGCCTACCCGCGACGCAGACGGCGTGTTGTATGACCGCCCGGTGACGACCTATTACAACGGTCTGATCGACGTGGAAGACGGCCAGCGCAAGGTGATTTCTTTCCGCAGTATCGCGAATGTTTTTGGCGATTACAAATTCAATGAACACCTCGGGCTGCGTGTGGAAGGTTCGGCCAATCTTTACAACGTACGCGATGATGCTTTTTTCGGTCAACGTACAGACAATGGTAATGACAGCCGCGGGTATGCGTACTCCGCATTCGCCGGCGCGACAGATTACAATACCAATGCCGTATTCCACTGGGACCAGGATTTTGATAAACACGCGCTCGGAATCGACCTCGGTACGGAATTATTTACCAGCGAATACACGCGGACTTTTGTGGAGGGCGAACAGTTCCCAAGTGATGAATTTAAAACGCTGGCCAGCGCTGCGTCTATCACTTCAGGCACATCCACGATTACCAATTACAGCTTCCTGTCTTATTTCGGTCGCGCCCGGTATAACTTCAGCCGCAAATACCTGCTCAACCTGAGCGCTCGTATGGACGGTTCTTCCCGTTTTGGTAAAGACAACCGCTACGCCTTCTTCCCCGCAGCTTCTGCAGGCTGGGTATTGAGCGAAGAGGCTTTCCTGGAAGACAACGAGGTATTGAGTTTTCTGAAATTCCGCGCCTCCTGGGGTATCAGCGGCAATGCCGACATCGGTAACTTTCAGTCGCTCGGACTTTACGGCGCCGGTAACTACAACGGCGTCAGTACGCTTAGCCCAACGCAGATTGCCAATCCGAAGCTGACCTGGGAAAAAAGCTCAGAGATTGATTTCGGACTTGACTTCGGTCTTTTCAACAACAGGCTGAACGGTGAAATTGACTACTACGTTAAAAATACCACTGACCTGTTGCTAAATGTGCCTGTACCTTCTACTTCCGGTTTTACCAGCCAGTTTCAGAATATCGGCGAGCTCCAAAACAAGGGTATAGAATTTACCCTGAACTCCAACAACCTCGTGGGTAAGTTTTCCTGGACTACTTCGATCAACCTGGCAGCCAATCAAAACAAGGTGGTATCGCTGGCCAATGGACAAACCATCATCGACGACGGTTCTTCCCGCTATACCAACGTTATTAAAGTAGGCGCTCCCATCGGCGTGTTCTACGGCGCAGATTACGCCGGTGCAGACCCGGACAACGGCGATGCGCTCTGGTATATTAATCAAATGGATGATAATGGCAATATTATCGATCCGGATGCTACAACCAATGATTACGGTGAAGCCAATTTTGTAGAATTAGGTTCGCCGCTTCCCACCCTGATCGGTGGCTTAGACAATACCTTCTCTTTTGCCGGTCTGACGCTCAATGTGCGTTTCCAGGGACAAACGGGTAATAAAATTCACAATGCAGGCGGTCTTTACATGTCCTGCAATGCTTGTTGGTTTGACAACCAGACCCGCGACCAGTTGGACAGCTGGAAAAATCCGGGCGATGTGACAAATGTGCCGGAAGCCCGCCTCGGATACAGCAACGGCGACCAAAGCCGTAGCAGCCGCTACATCAGCGATGGCGCTTACCTGCGCCTGAAAAACGTGACCCTGGCTTATGATTTCCCAAGTAAAATGCTCAGCAAAGCCAAAATCCGCGACTTGCGTTTGTATTTGACCGGCACCAATTTGCTGACATTTACCAAGTATGACGGTTGGGATCCGGAAGTGACAACCGACTTCCTGGCGTCCAATATCGTATATGGGGTGGATTTCTATGCAGCGCCGCAGCCGAAGAATTTTGTGGCCGGTATCAGAATTGGATTCTAAGTAGGCGTGTAAAATTAGTTAAAACAAAATCTTTTGTAACTCATTGATTTACATTGCTTTTTGCTCTTTGCAATTTTGCCCTTTTACTTAATGTCCCTTTTTCCAACAATTAAACATCAAAGAAATGAAGTCATATAAAATTTGGTCGCTTGTCTTAGCCGTCACTTTTCTGGCTGCCTGCGACAAAAAACTCGACCTTGAGCCGGCGCAAAGTATCAGCGAAAGCCTGTCGCTCGAAAATGACGAGAACGTAAAATCTGTACTGCTGGGCGCTTACGATGCCCTGGCATCAGACGGTCTTTTTGGCGGCAACACCATTCGGGATGCCGAATTGGTGGGCGCCGATGGCGAAATCCGCTGGGTAGGTACCTTCGATGGCCCGCGCCAGATATTTAACCACCAGATGATTGCAGAAAACGGAGAAGCCCAGAATATGTGGGATGATGCTTATAATGCAATCAATATCAGCAACAATGTACTGGAAGCCCTGGAAGTTGTGAACGCGGATGACCGCGCTATAGTGGAAGGTGAAGCCCGTTGGATTCGCGCAATGGCTTACTTCCAGTTGGTGCGTTTTTACGGTCAGGCATATCAGGCCGGCGGAAACAACTCGCAACTGGGGGTTCCTTTGGTATTGCGCGCAACCCGTCAGATTGACGAAGCCAGTTATGTGCCACGCAATACGGTAGAAGAGTGTTATACCCAGATTCTGGATGATCTTACCAAGGCGAAAACCTTGCTGCCGGAAGACAACGGCGTACGCGCCAACAAATACGCTGCCGCCGCCATCGCCGCGCGCGTGTACCTACAGATGGGCCGTTATGCAGAAGCGCGCGACAATGCCAATGAGGTCATCGGATCGGGCGCCTATTCCTTGCTTTCCAACTATGCCGACCTCTGGAATCGGGAGGACAATACAAATGAAGACATCTATGCCATTCAGATTTCTTCCCAAGACTTTGCGGAAGCAACCTTAGTGGTATTTTATTCAATTCCGGCATTCGGTGGACGCGACGGAGACATTGAAATTGAGCAAAAACACCTCAATTTATACAGCGCGGGTGATGACCGCCTTGATTTGCATTATTCAGGCGCGGGTGCTACCCGCACCGGTAAATGGCGCAATCAATATAGAAACCAGTCTGTGATCCGCCTGGCAGAAATGTACCTGATCCGCGCAGAGAGTAACGCCCGTCTCAGCACTTCCGTAGGCGCTACGCCGACTGCCGATTACAACTCCATCCATACCCGGGCCGGATTGCTCCCCAAAGTTCTTGTGACACTCGACGATATTCTGCTCGAACGCCGCCTCGAATTGGCGCATGAAGGGCACCGTATCCACGACATCAAACGTTTGAAAGGGACTGCCGACGGCCTGAATTGGGACGACGATAAATTGCTGTATCCGATTCCAGCTCGCGAGATCGAAGCAAACGCAAAACTCGTGCAAAACGAAGGTTATTGATTTTTTTAAACAAGCGCCTGAAACAGCGCCTGAAATAAGTTGTCCCGAATTTTTCCGACCGGAAAAATTCGGGATTTTTTTTCGCAGCCCTAAATAGTTCTCTGGTTTGCGAGCCGCAGCGCGGCGGTAATATT
>JAYSZC010000713.1:0-8813 GCA_043738235.1 Lewinellaceae bacterium
CGCTCCTGAAACAACCTCCATCCAGGTATGTCTTTTCAACACTACCCTGGACCAACCCAGGGGAATAGAAAACAATAAAACGCCTGCACCGGCCAACGCGCTTAAAGGGAAAACCAAAAAAGCCAGGTATGTATTGAACCCCACATGCAAGGAGGTTTTGATATAAATATTTACGATTTGAGAAAGGACGAATAAGGCCAGGGCGCCCGCAACACCCAATCGCAGTTTCAGGCTCTGCTCCGTTACAAATAATATGATCGTCACAAGCGCCAGCAGCAGGGTAGGGAAGAGGTACCAGGATTGCCGCTGCTTTTTATTCGAGATGTCGTAATTGGAATATGTGCCATTTTGAACGCCCCGGTAGGATTTGACCAGGATGGGAACTACCACGCCGCCCACAATCAGCAGCGCAGCAAACAGGGCTGTTTTGGGTTCCTCTGTCTGAAAAAGCGCAATGACAGAGAACACGGAGATGGTAAAAAGCGGGTTCCCAACATTGGAGATATAGTAGGCGATTTTTTGCTGCATGGCGTTATTTATAAAATTCACCAAAGTGCCACAAAATTCCCGAAGGGTCGTGCAGAAAACATTCCCTGCCCCAGTCTAATTCGCGAATTGGAACCAGCCTTACGCCTTTATACGTGGAAGGCAGGTCTAAAGCCAATAGTTCTTTCCAATGGCGATCCACATCATCCACTTCCATGAAAATCATGGTATTATCTACCCAGTCCCGGACGTAAGCGTCCTGTAAATAAAAGCCAACGCCATCGGTCTTGAAATAGGACATGCTATTCGACAAAATACTTTCCTGAAATCCCAGGTCGTGGTAAAAATTCCGGGACAGTTCAAAGTTTTGGGCGCCGATAAAGGGGCGAATGGAAAGGGCTTTGTGTTGCATGGGTTACAATTGTTGCAAAAAAATGAAACAAAGGTGCAAAAATCTCAAAAATTTGATGCCTAGAAAAACAAAAACGGCTAACTTCCTGTATTTCAGGAAATTAGCCGTTATTTTGTAGCCCCGAGTGGAATCGAACCACTATCTTAAGTTCCGGAAACTTATATTCTATCCGTTGAACTACGGAGCCATTGCTGTGTAGCGGGCGCAAAGGTAAGCAATGATGGGGATTTATAGTGTTTTGGGAATTTGGTTTTTTTGAGTGTTTCGTGTTTGGGGGTGCTTCGCTTTTAGCCTCAGCCCCGACCCCAGGGTAAAAGCATCAAAATCGTCATGAAAGATGCAGTTATGTTCCTCCTACCCCTTAGTGAAACCGGCATTAAATGGGGTTGAAACCCCGTATTAAGTTATCTGTACGTGCTCCCGGCTGAAGCCGGGAGTTTGAAATAGCGTTTTGGGTCAATCAACATCGAGCGGCTTATGTCAATAACCGCCGGCTTCAGCCGGTGGTTACAACGAATGCCATTGAGGGGTTTCAACCCCATTTGTAACACCCTGGGTATAATGCCATTTTATTTAGAAACTTTAATAAGTGGTAGAGTTGCCAAACACGAAGCACCCCCAAACACCAAACACTAAACACCAAAAGCAGACAGCCTTTCCTCAATCCACCCCCTTGCCCCTTCCAGCAGCGCATCCGCATCGGCGCCTTGCAACGGCGGCCCGTAAAACACCTTGACACGGATTGTTTTTTCGCGAAAACGCCTGCCGGCATGACCCAGAAAAGTGTCCTTTCCGATCCAGAAATCTGCTTTATCGGCAAAACAAAGGGCTACCGGCACAACAGGGAAGCCCGAACGCGCCGCCAACTGGAACGCGCCTTTTCGGAAGGGCAAGGTGCCCGGCAGTCCGGAAGTAGTGCCTTCAGGGAAGATCATCACCTGGAATCCGGCTTCGATGCGGCGACCGATAAGCCGGAGGATGTCGCCGCGGCTGACCGAATTTTCCCGTTGCAGGTACAGGATGCCGGCCATACGCGCGCCTTTCCCGATCACGGGCCAACCCGCCAGTTCGGCTTTCGCCACTGGGTAAGCATCCACATCGCGGAGCAGGATAATCGGATCGAGGTAGGAGCGGTGGTTGCCCACCAGCAGGCAGGGATAATCGGGTATTTTGCCCTGTGTTTCGATCTCGATACCTACGGCAGGCAGCAGTCGCCGTGCCCAGCGCCGCCGGACGCGCATGGCCCTGCGGATGTCGTGACCGTGGATCAGTCCGCGCAGCCATATTTGGGCGACGATGACGAAGGTGTAAGAGAGGAAAAAGAGGAGTCGTGCTGTAAGTCGGAGGGTTTTCACGGGGCAAAAATAGCAAATGCAACGCGGATCACGCGGAGGTAGCGGATGAACGCAGATGTATGACTATTTGTCAGTGAAATTGCCTACGTCACCTTTTATGAAATCCGCGTAAATCCGCTACCTCCGCGTCATCCGCTTAACAAAAAAGGCGTGGGAGCTTCCCACGCCTTCCAAAATCGGTATCTGGATTAGTAGTTTTCTGTTTGTAACTAATTAAGCATGCAAAATTAGTTAAGACTAAATCTTTTGTAACTCATTGAGTTACATTGCTTTTTGCCCTTTGCAATTTTGCCCTTTTACTTACATGGTACTTAGCGCTTCCTGCAATTCGTTCACCGTAATATCCAGGTGAGAGGCATCGTAAATGCATTCCTCGTCTGAAATCAGTAAAACCTGCGGCGATTCGTGGTGCACACTGAAAGTATCTGCAATCTGTCTGGAAATGTCCCGATATTGATGTAAATCCAGGTAATAAGTCTCTATGTCGCTTGTTTCGGTCGGCCAGTCGTCTTCCAAACGATACCTGGCAATGGCGCTGATGTTACAACTCGTACTGTGTTTAAAAATCAGGCAAGGTACTTCCAAAGAACGGGCCTGAATAAGAGCGATGTCCGAGGCTGACGTGATTGGGATCCATTGAATAGCCATGTAAGTCTGTAAGTATTCGGATTTAAAAATCACTTCCCGGACAGCCGCTGCCGCGATGACAGGCTTCAAGCAGGAGAATGGTAGCCATGAATGCGAAAGCGAGCATTTTCTTCCAGTTCTTCATTGAATATTGAAATTTTATTGTTAATGACTTTTGTTGCTTTTTGAGGAAAACGGAATGGTTCCGGGCTTATTGTGGCAAATCCTGTGCCATTCGCAATTTTTTTTGCAAAAATACACAGGTTTTTGTGGATTGCCCAAATTTATTTCTGAAAACACGGGTTTAGATGGGGTATGTTCAGAATTATATTCTTTGTTTTTTTTGTTCACATTCCGTCCCGCCCGTGCCATAAAGACCAGTGTGTAAGTTAGTATCCCGCCAAAGGCCCAATAAACCGAACCGAAATGGTGTCATCCACAACAAAGGACGTGGGTGACACCTATTGGGTTTAAGTATTTAAGTAAGTGTGCAAAATTAGCTAGTGCTAAATCTTCTGTAACTCGTTGATTTACATTGCTTTTTGCCCTTTGCAATTTGCCCTTTTACTTATTTCTCGTAGTTTTGCAAAAAAAGACGGCATCTTATGTTTGCAACTGCACAGCGCTGTACGATCCTGTTTTCCCTTATTCTCCTGGCAGGATGTAAAAAACAAACGGAACAAACACAGCCTATTATCGAAAATATCACTGAGTCGGTGTACGCACCCGGTGTGATCAAAAGTAAAAACCAATACCAGGTACACGCCAAGGTGAGTGGTTTGCTGATCCGGGTATTGGTTACGGAAGGCCAGCTCGTGAAAAAAGGAGATCCCTTATTTGTTTTATCCAATGAAAGTTCCCGGCTGAATACGGAGAACGCCCGGCTGGCGGCTGATTTTGCGGCTTTGAGTATGCAGAATGACCGCCTGAACGAGATGCAAGTAAATGTGGAATTGGCCAAACAAAAAATGCACAGCGATTCCGTTTTGATGTCACGGCAAAAAGAACTTTGGGGGCAACAGATCGGATCCAAATTAGACCTGGAATTGAGAGAACTGGCTTTCAGCAGTTCCAAAACGGCCTGGCAAACGGCCAGTTTCCGGTACAACGAACTTCAGAAACAATTGAAGTTTGCCTCCTCGCAATCGCAAAAGAACCTGTCCATCAGTAAAACCCTCGAAAGTGATTTCGCCGTCAGGAGCCAGGCGGATGGACGTATTTATAGCATTTTAATAGAAAACGGGGAGATGGTGACGCCCCAAATCCCTTTAGCGGTAGTAGGCGATGCCAACGAGTATATCATTGAATTACAGGTAGATGAATACGATATCGTGCGGATCAAGGCGGGTCAGAAAATACTGATGAACCTGGATAGTTACAAAGGGGAGGTTTTTGAAGCGGTGGTGAATAAGATCAATCCGATTATGAATGAAAAGTCGAGGACATTTGTGGTGGATGCCTCCTTTACAAAGCCGCCGGAAGTGTTGTTTCCCAACCTGACAGCCGAAGCCAATATCATTATTCGCACGAAGGAGCAGGTATTAACCATTCCGAGGAATTACCTTGAAAATGATTCGTTTGTAATATTGCCAAATCAAGAAAAACGCAAAGTGGAAACCGGCCTGAAAAATTACCGGAAAGTGGAGATACTTTCCGGCCTGACTGCCGGCGATGTCATTTTAATGCCCGCCAAATGAACTATCCACTCATTTTCAGTATCGCAAAATCGCTCCTGCTGGCCCGGTGGCGGCACCTTTAGTATTGCGATGTTCATCACGTTGCTCGGATTTATGAACGGCCTGAATGACATGCTGGATGGCCTGATTATCAACAGAACGCCCCATGTTCGCCTGTTCAATGAAGTAAAACCCGATCCCAACCAGCCCGTCGACCTGTCAGACACTTATCAAAACAGCCATAATTTTATTCAATCCGTCAAACCCAGTGGCGGCAGGCTGGATATTTACAACAGCAGCGCCATTTTGCAGGCCATCCGGGACGATGAGCGGGTGCTGGGGTATGCGCCGCGTATCACCACCCCTGTTTTATACAATGCCGGTGTGGTGGACATCAACGGTGTGATCAATGGAATAGATGTGGCGGCAGAGGCCCGCTTGTTCTTTTTTAACGACTACGTGACGGCCGGCAATGCCGCCGACCTCAAAAACGTTGCAAACAGCATTGTTTTGGGAAAAGGAGTTGCGGACAAATTATTGGCCGATATCGGCGATATGATACAGGTCACAACCTCCAAAGGCGAGTTGGTGCCGCTTAAAGTAGTGGGCTATTTTCAGTCGGGCATTCAGGATTACGACAAAGTACAGAGTTATGCTTCCATCGCCACGGTTCAAAAATTGATCGGAAAGTCAAGGAGTTATGTAACGGATATACAGGTCAAACTGAAAAATATCGACCAGGCGCCTACTGTTGCAAAAGAATATGCCGCTTTGTTTCAAACCGAAGCCGAAGATATCCAGTCGGCAAACGCTCAATTTGACACAGGAACTAAAATCCGGTCCATGATTTCCTATGTGGTGGGCATTACCCTGCTGATTGTTGCGGGATTCGGCATTTATAATATCCTGAATATGATGATCTATGAAAAAATGGATTCCATCGCCATTTTGAAAGCGACGGGTTTTTCGGGCGCCGATGTCAAACGTATCTTCCTGGCTATTGCGCTCAGTATAGGCCTTTTCGGCGGCTTGCTGGGTTTGCTGCTGGGTTTGTTGTTTTCCCTGCTGATAGACCAGATACCTTTTGTTACGGCAGCTTTGCCTACTATTACAACCTTCCCAGTCAATTACGACCTGGTTTATTATTGTATCGGCATCGTTTTCTCTTTAGTCACCACTTATTTTGCCGGTTATTTTCCGGCAAGGAAAGCCGGCAAAATTGACCCGGTTGTTATTATCAGGGGGAAATAAATAAAAAAGCAAGAGGCAAAAGGGCAATGTAAATCAACAAGACGAGTGCCAATATCCCAATATCCTAATATCCCAATTCAATCATTTTTGCGCTTGTACTTAATATGAACAACACCGTACTGGAGGCCAAAAATATCTGTAAGAGTTTCCACGATCCTGTTACCAATCAGGTGTTGAATCACATCAATTTTTCGATTGATTCGGGCGAATTTGTGTCTGTTATCGGTAAATCCGGCTGTGGAAAATCAACCCTGCTGTATATCCTATCCACGATGGATACCGATTATGAAGGTGAGTTGTTGATTCACCAAGTAAGTATGCGGGGAAAGAAGGAGGCTGATCTGGCGAGGGTTCGAAGTGAAAAAATAGGTTTTGTTTTTCAGTTTCACTACCTGCTCAACGAATTTTCAGTGCTCAAAAACGTCATGCTGCCGGGTTTGAAACTACAAAAATACCCGGAGCAGGAAGTGGAATACCGCGCCATGGAACGCCTGAAAATCCTGGGCATCCAGGATCAGGCGCTCAAACAAGCCAATCAACTTTCCGGCGGCGAGAAACAGCGGGTGGCCATCGCACGGGCCTTGATTAATGATCCGCTGATTATTATGGGCGACGAACCGACCGGCAACCTGGATAAAAAAAACAGCGAAATTGTATTCGGGATATTCAAAGAGTTGGCCGAAACCTACCGTCAAACCTTGCTCATTGTGACACACGACCAGAACTTTGCAGAGCGGACGCACCGGATCATTGAGATGGAGGATGGCGGGATTATCCGTTGAAATACTCAAACATCTCCCAAAACATACTGCGTATTCCGCTGCAACTGCAGGAAAAATGAATTCCGGTGTTTTTCTCCTTCCCTGGCGATCAACAAGGCGCGTTTTCGCAGTTTGTAAAACCAGCGGGCGGCATAATCGCCGAAATCCTGCTGGGATGTGACCATATAATTGGGATTATCAAACGTTGCGAATACCGTTCTGCCATTATCCCATTCTACCATGATGGTATTGTTCGTGTGTGTAATTTCATTGTGATACAGCACAAATGCTCCTGAATCAGCGCGGGGCTTTTCACCGGGCCGAAACTTCAAACCCGTTTTTGCCATTTCTCTCTGGTGTAAAATAAGCGATTCCAATTGTTGCCGGAGCAGTACCGGCACATGGTTTTCTTCAAATGTGCCGCTATCTGCGCAGTATTTGATGGCATTCAGGGTATTGTTCAGCATTGTAGAAGGCCAAAACTCTGTACTTGGGATGCGGCAGTACAGATCAATCAACTCTTCCCGAAGCCGTTGCAGGGTAGGGCTGCCCAAAATCATATCCAAAGAGAAGGTTTGGTCCTCCCATTCCGGCAGCTCCCAGATCGTTCGGTTCCACATATAGAGTTTAAACGCTGTTAACTCCGGGTACAACAGGTAGTGAAAAAAGGGAATTTCAGTAGTGGAGTAATAAACACGGACGCCGGGAAGCCGGCTCAAGCGGACAAACAAGTCTCTGATGTCCGTCATAAATTGTTCCAGGTGCCGCACCGGGCGCAATAAAGGCGCGAACTCGAAGGTGACTTTGGCCCGTTCCGGTTGAAAAAGACTGTCAAGCAGTATGTTATAGTGCTGGGCAAGCAATGCGATTTCAGAAAGATCAAGCAGGGTCTCTCCTTTCATTCTTTTGTACACCGCCCCGCTACCGAGATTCAGAATTTTGGCAATTTCATTGGCGCTGTCGCCTTTTTGCTGGATTTCCTTAAAAAGTGCCAGTTGAATTTCAAGTCCTGTCCGCATTTTAAAATACAGGTTCAGTGATTGTTTTGTACGTTTCGTAAACGGTGAAGGTAATGTTTTCACAAAACGTACACGTTTATTGTTTTTTTAATTTCGTCCTATACCGAAAGTGAAAACTTTCTTTCAGGCGTCACAAATGATGTGCAAAACAATTTGCAGTCAGACGCCGGTATCCCGCAGTTTTGTTCTGTCACAAACAGACAATAAAATTATGCCTGTAAGGTCATTCCTGACGTCCTCTTCTGAGCCGGTTTTCTATGAATAGAAGACACACGCCACAACTTTCACACATATCAAATTTCTTTAACTATGAAAAAGTCGTTGTTTTCAACAGCTCTGTTCTTTGTATTCTTCATGCCCGTTTTTTTGTCTGCTCAAGACATCATTGTCAAAAAAAACGGCAAGGAAATTCGCGCTAAAATTATCGAACTTGGTACGGCCGAAGTAAAATACCGGCAATTTGACCAGCCGGAAGGCCCTATTTACGCTGAGGAAAAGGAAAATATCCTGAAAATTATTTTTGAGGACGGGCGCATTGAAATGTATGGCGCTGCGCGCATGGATGAGGCTTCGGCATTTGAGGGTCAAAAAAAGGCCGCTATCAAGGTCTCGTTTCTGGGGCCGCTGATCGGCTACACCAATATCCTGTACGAACGCAACATCAAACCGGGACGCAGTTATGAACTGAAAGCATCCATCATTGGGCTGGGGAAACAATACGACGATAAAGCGCGCGGCTTCATTGCCTCGGTCGCTTATAAGTTTTACAAGAAACCCGACTTCTATGCTGCAAATTTCAAACGCACCCATATTTTGCAGGGAGGCTACTTCAAACCTGAATTTTTCCTGGGCGGCTCCTCTCACGAAGAATATGATTATATTTATAGCGGAAATAATGGATACACGGAAGTGAACAAACGCGTGTCGAATTTTGCCGGCGGCTTCTTGATCAACCTGGGCAAACAGTGGGTGGTGGACAACACTTTTGTACTGGATTTCGCTTTCGGCCTGGGTTATGGAGCAGGAAAAAGCACCCGCGCGATTTATGTATATAACGACAGTGGAATTGGATTTGCCACTTCTGTGACTTTCAATATCGGGTTGACGAGCAAATAAAGAATGTTATCAACCATACTACTGGACATTTTTGAAAAAAGGCGGGAGAAAGCCCGATTTTCGTGGTTACAACAACATGATAATCGATGCTCCCCCCGCACTTACGCAAA
>JAYSZC010000714.1:0-3393 GCA_043738235.1 Lewinellaceae bacterium
GCCGCGCATAAAATCCATTTGCCCGCCGACGCCGGAATAGTGATAGGTGCCGATAGAATCGGCGCAAACCTGTCCGGTCAGATCCACTTCAATGGCGCTGTTGATGGCCACTACGCGGTCGTTGCGTTTGATGACGGAAGCCTCGTTGACATAATCGATGTCGAGGAAAGCAAAAGCGGGGTTGTCGTCGACAAAATCGTACAGACGCCGGGTGCCCAGCGCAAAACCGCTCACCGTTTTATTGGGGTGAATCTTTTTATACCGATTCGTCACCACGCCTTTTTCAATCAAATCGATCAGGCCGTCGGAAAACATTTCGGTGTGTATGCCGAGGTTTTTGTGGTTGCCCAGACAGCGCAATACTGCGTCGGGAATGGAGCCGATGCCCATTTGCAGGGTACTGCGGTCTTCGGTCAATCCGGCAACCAGGCGCCCGATCTCCATTTCTACTTCGCCGATTTCTTCGCCGAAACGCACCTCCTGCAGCGGAGCGTCCTGTTGTACCATCGCATGAAAGCGGCTGACCGGGATCATACCGTCGCCGTGGGTGCGCGGCACCTGTGCATTCACCTGTGCAATCACATAACGCGCCGTATTGACAGCCGAACGGGCAATATCCACAGAGGTTCCCAAAGAACAGAAGCCATGCGCATCGGGTGGTGAAACCTGTACAATGGCTACATCGAGGGGAAGCACTTTACGTTTGAACAATTCGGGTATTTCACTCAAAAAAACCGGTACATAATCGGCCCGGCCTTCATTGACAGCCTGGCGGATACTGCCGGACACAAATAGGGAATTGATCCTGAAATTCGATTGATACTGCGGTTTATCCACTTCAATATCGCCGTACATACTGATAAAAACCAGTTCCACGTCTTTCAACCTCGGCGCTTGCAGGGCCAATTGATGCAGCATAAAAATAGGGGTACACGCACTTCCATGAATATACACACGATGCCCGGACTGGACAATTTGCAGGGCCTCTTCGGCGGAGACGTAGGTCATTTGTTCGTTTTTATTTTCCTTCAAAACCGATATAAAAAACAGTAAAGCCCTTGTCGGGATCGTGTTGGACAGCCTCTTCGTACATCACCTGAATTTTATTGTATCCGGGTTTTACAAATTGTTTTTGCACCCTAAGCGTGCGCAATTCGATACTTTTTCCAGTATTAGCCGGTAAATACACGGCATTGTCGTCGTTAAAAATGACCAATGCTTCTTTATTACTGTCGACGCCCTGGTATCTGATCTGCATTTCCAAATTCGGGGCATTGTATGCTTGTTGCGATATATTCATCATATAAGGCGTGGAGATAATTTTATCTGCCGCTCTCCCCAATTGCACCACAACGTTTTGCTGTTGTGGCTTGGGTTTGGAGTGATCCCATCCAAACACTTTTACACTCCCGTCTGAAGAAGCCTCGGGGTAGTATTGAAGGTTTTCATACACAAACATCCGCGACGGATCGTTTACAAATACATTGTCCAGGTAATAATCGGCCAGCAGCCATCCGCGCGGCGCAGTGGCTACCGTTCGGCGCAGGTCTTCAAAGGTGGCGGCGCTGTATTTGCCGGGTTCCGAAGGGTTCTGAACATATCTTTTCAGTTTCGTATCGTACTGCATTTGCCTGAACCACAGGATATTTTCTTCATCGAGGTAATAGGAAGCTGCATTTGTAACCGTGGACATGAGCACATCGCCCGACTTCCGGTTTTTATTGACAAAATCGCAGGGTTGTTTCCAGTTGGTAAAATTGAATTCTCCGATATTTTCATTTACCACATGCCCTTCTAATTGTTCTGCCAGCACAAGGCGTCTCAATTCCGGCCAACGCACACTGGCCAGCACAAAAACGAACGGTAAAAGCAATACGGCATACCGGAATGTATTGGAAGCATTCGGGAATTTTTTTACGGTCAAATAATCAAATAACCAATAGAAAAAAACAGCCGCAGACAACAAAAACCAGGGATATACAAAAATGAAATAACGCGGCATGGCAGGATCCCGAAACAGAAAACTCATCAGCAAAAAGGGCGTCAGGATACTTCCGACGAGCCAGGCCGCCGGGCGTGGCCATTGCCGGAATGTCACTACCAGCCCGGCAACGGCGGGAAAATACAACAAAGTCGGATCGTAGCGCAACACACCGTGATAAATACCGAATGCCTCCCAGGGCTGATTAGCCCACAACTCAGACAATCTGGTCGACTGCGGCAGCACCCAGTCGACCTGTTGTGCGGACAATACAGCTGACAGCGGCGCGCGCAGCAGGTCATTGGCGCCTGGTAGCGCCATCAGCAGCAGCGGTAACGACGCCATGCCCAGCCAGAAATATTTATTCCGGAAGCGATCTTCCTCGCTGCGGATGATCTTCCCGCAGGCTACGATCAGAGTATAGGTAGCCACCGTGTAAGCAAAGAAAAAAGTCAACTGGTGCGACAACAGCGATGCCGCCAAAACAGGGATGAACAACAGTGCATATCTGGGGGAAATACCGTTTTTTTGCCAGAAACTTGTCGCATCCGGGTCTTTTTTGTTTTCAAAAGCCTTCCAGAAAATAAAGCCCAGCAGCAAATAGAAAAAAGCAAAAATAGCGTAGTTTCGCCCCACACGCGACCAGAAAATCAGGTACAGGGAAAAAGTTCCTGCAAATGCCGCCAGCAGACCGACATAGCGGTTGAACAAATGTTCGCCTATGCGGTACATTAGGTAAATCGTGCCTACCCCGAACAACACACTTGGAAAACGCGCCCAGAAAGCGGTCGCGCCAAACAATTTGAAAAAAGGCAGCAAAACGGCCGTCAGCAAAATACCATTGTTGTCATTCGTCAGCAGCGGACCGGTACCGGCGTTAAAATCCCTTGCCCGGATCACATGTACAAACTCGTCGATCCACAGGGAGAGCGCATCCAGGTTCAGGATTCTCAGGATAAAACCAATCAACAGCAAAACGCCGAGCGCCCGCAGGGCATAGCGGTCGGCCAGTGCGCGCCAATCGGGCGGCGGACTAGGAGCAGCAGCCGGTTTTCGGGCGGCGGGCTTTACGGGCGGGTTTGGGGTGCGGCGTGGCGCCTTCGATTTTGCCATAGCAAAAAGTTCTACGTTTTTCGTGTGCGGTAAAGGTAAGCAGGATGTGAAATTGACAAAATAATTTACCACATAGGCATATTAAAATTTTACAGTGATTGGCTCATAAGACACGGCGCAAAAAGAGAGCAGAATTTTATTTTTATCGAGTGCTAAACTTTCCAGGTTTTAAAAACCTGGAAAGTTTGTGGTAGCGAAAACAACACTGATAACCAATAACTAATAACGGATAACTACTTATGATTGAAACAGCCCGCTTGTACATGCGCCCAATTTTGGAAACCGATTTCCCCGAGATT
>JAYSZC010000715.1:0-3393 GCA_043738235.1 Lewinellaceae bacterium
TTGAAAACCTGGCCAAAGAATACCAAATAAAGTTTTGGTCGGGTGCTAAATTTGACAACTTTTTGAAAGTTGTCAAATTTTCACATTGCATTTGGCAACCATAATTTGGCGCGAAAAAACATTTCTTTTCGCATTAGACTTTTGACACAACCCCCAATTTGACCATTGATTTTCAATAGCATAGAACTTAAGCTGTTTTTCACATAAAAAACGACCGCTCAAAAAATGCTTAACATCATTCTTTTAGCCGCAGGCCAGGGACTGCGCATGGGCGGGCCGAACAAGCTGCTCCTGCCTTTCCGGGGACGCTGCGTGCTGGAGACCACTTTGTCCGAATTGTGTGCGGCTGCTATTGGGCCTGTTTTCGTGGTCACGGGGCACCAAAGGGAGCCCGTAGCGCCGTTGCTGGAGCAATTCCCGGTACAGGAGGTCTTTAACCCGGATTTCCGGACAGGCATGACAGGCTCCATTCAGGCGGGCGTACGCGCCGCGCAGACAGGGCAGGGCTACATGATTTGTTTAGCCGATATGCCTATGATTTCTGCGGCTGCGTATCAACTTTTGTCGAACCGTTTTTTGTCTGATGTAGCGCAAGACGAACGCGCCATTCTATTGCCGCGTTTCGGCGAAACAAAAGGCAATCCGGTCATTTTTTCTGCCGTCTATCACGACGATATACTGAACCACCCGGAACCCGAAGGTTGCAGGGGTATTGTGCAGGCCAATGCCGCGCACGTTCGCTGGGTGGATATGCCCGACAACAGCGTTTTGCGTGACCTGGATACGCCGGAGGATTATAACGCTTTATTCGCTCCGTAACGACTCCACAGGATTCGTCAGCGCCGCTTTGATGCTCTGGAAACTCACCGTCAAAAATGCTACCGCTATCGCCAGCAGGCCCGACAAAGCAAAAATCCACCATTGCATCTCGATGCGGTAGGCAAAATCGGCGAGCCATTGGCGCATCAGCCAGTAGGCAACCGGGGTAGCGAGCACAATTGCCACCAACACTAATTTCAGGAAATCTTTTGCCAGCAGGCCCGTAATGCCGGTGACCGAGGCGCCAAGCACCTTGCGGATACCAATTTCCTTGGTGCGCTGGTGCGCGGCAAAAGTGGCCAGTCCGAACAAACCCAGGCAGGCAATCAGGATAGCCAGTCCGGCAAAAACCATATAGAGGTTGCCTTGTCGTATTTCCGCTTCGTACAATTGCCCGTAATTTTCATCCAGGAACGCATAATCGAACGGAAAGTCGGGATTGAATTTTTCCCAGACCTGTTTGAGGTGCGCCAGGGCTGCCGGTGTATTGCCGGCAATTTTTATGGAAATAGCATTGAGGTTGTTTTGTTGCCGCGGAATAAAAAAGATCATTGGAATGATCTCCTTGTGCAGGCTTTCAAAATGAAAATCGCGGAGCACGCCCACCACATAACAATCTTCGCGTCCGCCATAGATCACACGTTTGCCGATGGCTTCTGCTGGAGAAGCCCAGCCGATGGCCCTGACGGCTGCTTCGTTGAGTATCCAGGCCTGGGTAGTGTCAGTAGGAAAATCGCGGGAAAACGCCCGCCCGGCAGCCAGCGGAATTTGATAGGTATTGATAAAATCCATATCGACCGTCAGCATCGAGAGCGTCACGTTCAGGGGTGTCATAGTGTCGCCCATCTGTACACTTTTACCGTCGAGGTAGTCGAGCAGGTTGCCTGAAGGCAAGCGCGAGGAACGCCCTGCCTGTACGGTGTACGGACTGCTCAGCAGTTCGGCGCGAAAAGCATCCCATTTGGTAAGCAGGGCATTATTATTTGCCATTGTAACAATCTGCTCTTTATCGAGTCCCAGCGATTTGGACTGCATATAATGCAGCTGCCTGTAAATAACAAACGTGCCGACCAGCAGCGCCACAGAAATGCCGAACTGGAAGACAACCAATGCTTTGCGCAACGAAACGCTGCCTTTCGCGGAAGTGTTTACACTTTTCAATACTGCCGCCGGACGGAAAGACGACATAAAGATAGCCGGATACAAACCCGCCAGAATACCCGTGACAATGGCTACGCCCAGGAAAGCAAAAGGAACATACCACAGCGACAACAGGTCGGGAGCGAGCTCGATGCCCATCGTTTCTTTGAGCAAAGGCACAGCGGCGATAGCCAGCGCCAGACCCAGCACCGCGGCACCCACCGCCAGCAACAGGCTTTCAGAAAGGAACTGGGCCACGATCTGGCTGCGTTGGGCGCCGGTCGATTTGCGCACGCCGATCTCACGGGCGCGCCGCAGCG
Organism: Lewinellaceae bacterium; assembly: GCA_043738235.1. Taxonomy (GTDB): domain Bacteria; phylum Bacteroidota; class Bacteroidia; order Chitinophagales; family Saprospiraceae; genus M3007. The sequence continues at coordinate 2,280 of JAYSZC010000715.1, forward strand.
AAAATGCCGTGGAAAGGTTGATGTAATTAATGCCCGCAATCAGGAGAATAACCAGCGCGATCACGCCGAACATGCGCACGCGACCCAGGTCGCCGCCGGGTTCTATTTCGTCGTCGTGGTGGCTTTGCAGGTGAATATCGGTCAGTTTTTGCAGGTGCAATTGCGTCCATTCCGATGGATTCGGCCCCCGGGGCGATCCCGGCGGCGGTGGCGGGAACACGTCATCCAGAAATTTCGGGAAACGCGCGGCCATTTTTTTGGGGTCAAAATTCGGCGCTGCGCTGAAATAAGTATAGAAGGCATTGTTGCCAAAATTGGTTTGCAAATTCTTCACGCCATACACTGCACTATCGCGCAGGGTGGCAAAGGAAAGCAACAGATCCGGGTGCCAGTGCGAAGCCTCCGGGAAATCCTGGTAAACGCCCGTTACCTTGGCCCTGAACTGACCATCCAGGCGCAGTACTTGGTCGAGCGGGTTGTTGTCTCCGAAATAACGCCGGGCAGTGCTTTCGGAAAGCGCTACCTGCCAGGGATCGGTCAGGGCTGTTGCCGGGTCGCCGGAAACCATTGGAACCGTAAAAACGCTGAACAGGTTTTCGTCTGCAAAAAAGGCATTCTGCTCCGTGTACATCTGGTTATTATCCGTGCGGACAACGGCCCCGAAGTTTTTGAGGGTGCGTGTAATTTGTTGTATTTCAGGGAAATGCTGCGGCAGCAAAGTTCCAAAAGGAGGTGCAATGGCGCTCAGGTGCAGGTTCTCGGAGCCATCCTGGTCGTGAAACGTACGGGTGACGCGCCAGATATTGTCCGCGTTTTCGTGGCGGCGGTCATAGCGCATTTCACTGGCGATATACAGCGCAATCAACAGGCCACAAGCCAGCCCGATCCCCAGTCCTGTCAGATTGAGTGTTGCGTGCATTTTATTGCGCAGGAGGTTGCGCAGAGCGGTTTTGAAATAATTTTGCAGCATGTTTAGTTATACGTTATTTGTTATCAGTTATCAGGCTTCAGCCTTGCCACTTGCTTTTTGCCATTTATTCAGAGCGATGAGGTGACATCTGCGAGGTACGAGCAGGTGTTATCTCATCGCGGAAGCGCTGTCGTTTCGAGATAA
>JAYSZC010000716.1:0-3388 GCA_043738235.1 Lewinellaceae bacterium
GTATTTTCTTCGCACTTCGCACTACTCTATCAATCCCCTGCCTTCTTTCACGATCCGCTCTTCTTTCAGCAGTTTTTTCATCAGTCGGTCGAGGATGCCGTTGATAAAGTCCTTGCTTTTGTCGGTGGAGTAGGTTTTTGAAATCTCCACATATTCATTGAGCGTCACTTTGGTCGGAATGGTGGGGAAGTGCAGCAATTCGCAGAGGGCCATTTTCAGCATAATCATATCGAGAATGGCAACCCGGTCAGCGTCCCAGTTTTTTAGTGTGGGTTCTATTTCGTTGAACAGGGCGAGGTCCTCCTGGCATGTTTTACGGAGCAGTTGTTCTCCGAATTCGCGCACCGTTTCATCGGCGGGTTCGTGTTCTTTATAGAATTCGCCCTGTACCGGCATGACCTTCAGCGTTTTTTTCATAGCGCCGGTCACCAGCGATTCGTCGTCCTGCCAGTTATTGTAGCGGTCTTCCGACATTTCGATAAAAAGGTCGTGGTTGACCAGAAGCCGGTAGAGTTCGATCAGAATTTTGCGGTGGTCATCTACCGTAGGTTCAGGCAGCGCGAGGTAGTTTTTATACTCGTCGGTTTCGTAGAAAGCCTGATAGAGGGTGCGGATATGATCTTCATCAATCCCTTCGTTCACTTTATACTTGGTTGCAATATTCAGAAAAGCGACATGGTTAGCCAGGCTTTGGGTGCATTCGTTGTCGTACAGGCGCGGTGTGAATGACCTGTCATTGTCTCCGGGGAGGAGTTTGGCGATGCGGTTGGCAGCATCTTTTTCAGCGAACTGCGCTACTTTAAGCAGCAGATGGAGTTGAAAAACATACAATTCGTAGGTTTTCCAGATACCATCGTTGTAATCTTTCACCAAATCGGTAAATGCGATTTGCTCATCTCTGTTGAGCATATAGAGCAATTGCATTACCTTGATACGGACGCTGCGGCGGCTAAGCATGATATTTCAAAGGACTTTTTTTGTGCGTATGAGTTTTCCGGGTGCAAAGAAACGAAAAATATTAAAGCGAAAAGCAATCTTTTTTGTTTCGCATTTCAAATTTTCACCAGACGACCGGTAGCCCTGCCTTGAGGTGTTTGTAAAGTGCAGTAGTAGATACCGGGTTCCCAGGCCCGGATATCGGCATGGAATTGTTGTTCCTGATGTTCTGAGAAGGTTTTTTGCAACATCAATTGTCCTTGCTGATTCACAATGTCAAGCCGGGTTTCCTGTGCCGTTTGCAGGCTCCAGGAAAAGTAAACATTCTGGCGGGAAGGGTTTCCCAAAATCCGGAAAGCGTGTATGCCGGAAGGCGATACAGTGCCGGTCGTCAGGTTGTTGGATATTAAAATATCGTCCACCTGAATCAGGTTATCATCTTCCGAATCATGCAGAAATGCAATATAAACCGTTTGGCCTGCATAGGATTTTAGCGAAACCGTATGCGGCTCCAGCCGCCCCCGGTAAAAAGGCGTGTTGGGATTGGTCGCATCCAGGAAAAAGTAATCGGGGTTGGTATAACCGTTTGCATGAATATAGCCGGGGGAGTAATTGTAAGCGCTCAACTGGAGCGAACCAATGGAATTGACGGCACTTTTCATCTGTGCTGCCTGGAAAATCGTATCTGTAAAATCGCCGCTGAAAGGATCGTTGGAAGCCTTGGAAACCAGCACTTTATACCCATCCAGATACATAGGCCCCTGAAATGCCAGGGAGCGCCAGCACAGCCAGTACGTGCTGTCCGGAATAAATACGGGGCTGATTATCAGCCAATTGTGATTGTGCGATTGTGAACCGGGCAAATCCAGAAAAGAACAGCTCGTGAAAGCGAAATTGTCCGTTTCGTCCGGGTTGAAAAAGCCGAGGTCGCTTTCCCAATACCAGCCCTGGGGCGTAGGGCCATCGGCTACACAGAGTCCCGGCGCCTGGTCGGAGTCAAAATTGATCCAGACGTTATCATTACCCGAAGGAACAAATAACATGGAAGGGGTCGGGTCTTCCTGGAAGTACTCCTGTACCAGTGTGTCAGGCAAAAAAAAGCCGGACTGAGCGCAGACAGTAGTGAACCAAAGTCCGCAAAAAAAGAATGTAACAACTGTTTTCATAGCAATATAGTCAGGTTTGAATGGGTTTGAAAAATATCCCAATATCTCAATATCCCAACACCCTGTTTTCCTCTTTCCATTGTTCAAGTTCTGCGGCCAGAATCGCGCGATTAACCGGCACGACCCCCGGAAACTCGCACACCTGCCCTCCGGCGAGGTTGGACAGCGTTGCGATGGTTTCCAGCGGTAATCCCGCTACCAATGCCAGGGTAGCTATACTGATAACGGTGTCTCCGGCGCCACTTACATCCGCCACATTGCGCGCTACGGTAGGGAACAGGCGGGCCTCCGTACGATCGTCCAAAAATAGACCTTTTTCCGACAGGGTAATCATCGTTAGTCGATTTTCCAGCCGTTCCCTTAAAAACTGCGATACCTGTTGCAGCGATTCCAGGGTTGGCTGCACCGTAAACGGCGCGCTGTCGCGTATTTCCTTCAGGTTGGGTTTGAATAAATCGGTGCCGCGATAAGCGAAAAAGTTGGCTTTTTTAGGATCCACTGCCGTCAGAATGCCTGCTTTCCGGGCTTCCGCAATGACCGTTTCGATCAGTTCCGGCACCAGTACGCCTTTGTTATAGTCCTGAAAAATAATGGCCCGAATAGGGCGAGTGGCCAACAATTCCCTGATTTTGGCCAGCAGACATTCCTGTTCGCCCTCGTTCAGGTTATTGGTGTCTTCACTGTCGATGCGGAGCATTTGCTGGTTATTTCCCAGTATCCTGGTCTTGACGGTCGTGCGGCGTGTATCCGAAAAGACAATGCCGTCCGAACGAATGTTGTTGTCATCTAAAATGCTGTTTTTCAAGTGTTGGCCAGCTTCGTCACTGCCGACGATACTGCATAAAACAGGGATACTTCCCAGCGCCCTTATGTTCAGGGCTACGTTCGCAGCGCCTCCCAGACGATCTTCCGTGGTATGGTGCAAAACGACCGGAACCGGCGCTTCGGGTGAAATGCGGTTGACGCTTCCGGTCAGGTACCGGTCGATCATCACATCTCCTACAATCAATATTTCGTGGTTTTCGAGGTGTTGGAGGATGCCCATTGTTGATGGTTGATGAGTTTATGGTGTTTTGTGTTTAGTGTTTAGGGCGCTTCGCCTTTGGCATCCCGGATGCGGTATATTGGGGTTGTATCAAAAGGGGCGAAGTGGAATAAGAGGCCAAATTATACTTGGTTTTTTCGGATCGAAACTTCCCGAAAGTTTAAAACTTTCGGGAAGTTGGAGGTAACACGAAATTAAATTTCACACTAAAACCATGGCTCAAGTAGAATCCGACTTTTGA
>JAYSZC010000717.1:0-1391 GCA_043738235.1 Lewinellaceae bacterium
TTTTGGAAAACCAGTTGTCGCTCCGCCTCCGTCATGGCGGCCAGTTTTTGGCGGGCGATGTCGATGTCCGCTTCGGAATAGTCCTTTTCTGCGCCGGGCCGTTTCAACAAAAACAAATCAAAAGCCATAAACGCTGCTTTTTCAAACCGCAGGGCGCGGCTGCCGTCGGGCATTTCGAAACTGATGTCGGTACGCAGCCAGTCGAGCACGGGCATAAAATTGTACGTTACCACTTTCAGACCGCAGGCGGCGACGTTGCGCAGGCTGGTTTTGTAATTTTCAAGGTACACCCGCCAGTTGCCGGTCTGCCGTTTGATATCGTCATGTACCGGCAGGCTTTCGATCACCGTCCAACTCATGTCGGCGGCTTCTATCATGTTTTTCCTTTTTTCAATTTCTTCAAGCGTCCAGACAGCGCCGTACGGAATGTGGTGCAGCGCGGTGACGACGCCGGCGCAGCCCGCCTGCCGGATATCGCGCAGGCTGACCGGATCATGCGGGCCGTACCAGCGCATCGTTTGGTGCATTTTTATCATAGGTGTTGTAATTGTTCGTTTAAAACTCAAAGCACACTGGGTCTATTTCAAATTGTCGCTTGGTAAAGCGCCAAGCTTATTGACGGGGTGACTTGAAGTCACCCCGTCAATATACCACAAGTGTTCGTGTAAAACTCAAAGCACCACCTTGCGGTACTTCGGTACTAAAATGTGCATGACAACCCAGGCCGTCAAATAAGATAATCCACTGATAATGAACATAATATAGTATCCGGTTTCGATGTGTCCCAGACCTTTGTAGTAGTCAAAAAGCCAGCCCGCCAGTTTGGCAACCAGGACGCCGCCGAAGCTGCCGATCATCCCGCCGAATCCGATCACCGAAGCCACCATGTTTTTAGGCAGGGCATCGCTAACCGTCGTGTAAAGGTTTGCACTCCAGGCCTGGTGCGCCGACGCTGCAAATCCGATGATCAAAATGGCGAACCACATGTTGTACGATCCCGCTATTTGGGAAAACAGCACCGGCAACACACAGAAAGCGTATATCAGCATGGATGTTTTGCGCGCCCGGAAAACCGGCCAGCCCTTTGAAATAAAGTACATCGGCAGCCAGCCGCCGAAAACACTACCCACCGTCGCCAGCACATACACCAGGGCAACCGGCAGGGCCAGATCCGTTTTAGTCAGGCTGTATTCTTCTTTTAAAAAATCGGGCAGCCAAAACAGGTAAAACCACCAGATACCGTCGGTCAAAAACTTGCCGATCGCATAGGCCCAGGTTGGCCGGAATGACAATATAATGCTCCAGGGCGCTTTTACGGCAGGGGTGTCGTCGCTCGGCTGTACTTCGTCACTATCGCTGTGGATATGGTCATATTCTGCCTGAGAGAGGCG
>JAYSZC010000718.1:0-3387 GCA_043738235.1 Lewinellaceae bacterium
GTTCCTTCTTCTAACTGGATGCCGCTCACGACTCACCACTCACCGCTCACGATTCCAGGCCTGAAAAACCCAGACTCAAAATACAACCAAATGCCAAGGGGGAAGCCTCTCACTTCTCACCTCTGAATTAGCGTTTGCGTTTTCACTCCCTTTCCCCCCATCGCCACGAAGCGATAGACACCTGCCGGCCAGTTGGAGGAAGGCAGGGAAAGGATCGTAGTTGTTTCATTCGGCGTATCTGTCCGCTGCCACATCAAACGTCCGGCAGCGTCGTACACTAAGTACTGCACCGGATGTTGGAGCCAGGCGCCGGGGAATTCCACGGCCAGCGACTGTCCGGGCGCGAGCAGTGTCGGGTAACAGCGCCAGCCCTCGTCATCCGGTTCCGTAGCCGATACAATATCCGTGGTGTTAAAGATGCCGTTCGCTGAAAAAGAGGTGCAGGCAGACCAGTTGTTGAACGGCCGTACCCGCCAGTAATATTTTCTGTTCGCCAATAAATCAGGCGCAATAAACTGCGTGTCTGAAACGACCATATCCAAGGTTTTAACAATATAAGATTGTAAAATAGAAGCCTGAACCAGATAATGCGTGGCGCCGGGAACGGAGGCCCAACGCATCATCGTACCCACAGGCGGCACGATTTCCTGGTTGATTGGAAATTGTAGCGCAACCGGGCCTTGCACATCGGGACCCGGCGGGTCAGTTGTGAGCCATGCCACTTTCTCCGTGAGCAGCGTAGCGCGCATGATAGCGATTTGTTCCGCAGAAAACCGGTTTTGGCAATTGTCAAAAGCATAAGACATGAATAAGGAACCGTCTGAACGGAATGTCGCACCGGAGGGGTCGCTTTGCACCACAAAACTGAGGTTTTGGTCATTACAATTCCAGCCGTAACTCAGGTAATCCGGTGGCGTGTCACATATCAGATCGGCGGCAATGGTACAGTTACTACCATCTACATATTCCGTCAACGCCGTATCCGGCGGGGCATTCACCAGATCCAGGGTATCGTGAAAATGGGTATAGTCGTATGTGAGCGTATCCGGCGTCGGATTCGAGGGACTATACACTGTATATTCCCAGCCGATAAAAGGATGTGGCAAGGAGAGCGCATGACCGATCTCATGCGCCCAGGTATGGCTGCCGGCGCCCGTGCAACCATGCGCAATTGCGATACCGGCATAAGGCAGGTTATAACCGCAATTATCCGCCACATTGGAGGCGAAATAAACATTCAGCACATCCGGCACATTGTTGGTCAGCATCATGTCGATGCCTTTGGTAATCGTATCATGCTGAAACCAGGCGGTACTATCTATTCGGTTCCAGTCAAATTTGGAGTAAAACCGAATACCCGTTCCGGCAAAATCAGCGTTCAGGCGGCAGTATGAATCCAGCAGCCTTTCAGGTGAAAGTCGCCCGTTGCCGTTGTTTTGTGCAAGCAGGTGCAACTGCATCCCGACCAGCAAGGTATCGGAAGAGCGTTCGGAGACAAATGCAACCGGATTGGAGCGATAGGCTTTCAGCATCGGGGCGATACCGGCAGGTGTTCCGCATGGAGCCAGTTCGGATTTGGATGGATCTTGTGCCAGGACGATTTGGAGGCTGAAAAGCAAGAAGGGTAGTAAAAACAGGCGCATATTGGTAGTTAAGTTATCAGTCACAAACGTATTCATCTTGGCCATAAAAACCGGAGTAGATTGAACGGTAGGCTATTTCCTGCCAAATAAATAAGTAAAAAGGCAAAAAGCAAAAGGCAATTTTGCCTTTTGCCTTTTGCCCTTTGCCTTTTTACTTAACGATCCCCCATTCCCAGGTACACCCCGTTGGTCCAGCCGAAACCGTCCTGGTTCGGGTATTCGCCGCCGCCTGCTTTGAGACCGGTATCCATGACGTTGTATTTTTCCATCATTTTTCCGGTTTCTGCGTACGTTTTTTCGTTCTGGCTTCGCCAGTTTTGGCGAATGCGGTCGGCCAATGCCGTATGGCCGTATTGCAGCAGTCCCCGGAAAGCCATCCATTGCAGCGGCGCCCAGCCGTTGGGGGCATCCCATTGCTGGCCGCTACGGACGAGCGTTGTAGCCAGACCTCCCGGATGCAGGAATTTGGCTTCAATGTGACCGGCCACCCATGCCGCCTGTTCATTTTCGGCGATCAGGAAAAACAGGGGAAATGTAGCCGCCAGCGTCCAACTATTTGATTTTGTATGAGTTACATGGTTGTAATCCATGTAAAACCCGGCTGCTTCGTCCCAGCAATACTGTTGAATAGCGTGTTTGCGCAGGCGGGCTTTTTCTTTATAAATATCAGCAGCCGTGCGGTCTGGCAACTGGCGGTGGATGTGCAGCAGCGTTTTTTCCAGACAATACAACAAACAATTTAAATCCACCGGAATCAGGTCGGTGGTTTGGATACTTTCCATTCGTTGCCCGTCGGCAAACCAGCGGCTGCTAAAATCCCAGCCCGACTCCGCTGCGGCGCGGATATGACGGTATACCGTTGCTTTGTCACGGCCCGAGCGCTCCGCCAGGTGTACATCCTCGATATAAGCCTCCGGGCGCGGCGTATCCCGGTCATCCCAGTAGCGGTTCAGGATACGGCCATCGGGCAATTGTACCACCCGGCGGTGGGTATTTTCTTCGGCATTCAGCCTGTTTTCACCTTCCATCCAGAAAGCGTATTCTTTTTCTAATTGGGGCCGGTACTGAAGCAAAACGGCCTCTCCTTTGATGGATGCCAGCAGTTGTACCATCAGGACAAAAAACGGCGGTTGCGAACGACCGAGGTAGTAGGTCCGGTTGCCGTTCGGGATAAAACCCAGTTCGTCGATCAGCCAGGCAAAATTATCCACCATGCCCTGAATAATATCCGTTCGGCCCGATTGCTGCAAACCCAGCATGGTAAAATAACTGTCCCAGTAGTACACTTCCCGGAAACGCCCACCCGGCACGATATACGGAAACGGCAGGGGAATCAGCGTGCCGCCCTGCGCATCGTCGGGGTGTCGCTGCAAAACCGTCCACAACTGGTCGAGGTGCTGCCGGATGGGCCGTTCGCCGGATTGATACGCCGTATCAGGGTTTTGAGGAAAATCGAAGTGGGCTGTCACAAAATCTTTCAGGTCAAATCCGGGTTGTTCGCAGACTTCCTCGTAAGCCGCGAGAATGGCTTCCGGCGCCGATTTGGGCACACAATCTGTAAAAAACTTCGAATCCGGGAATATTTCGCCGGATTGCACGGCTTCGTATAGGGGGGAGAGTTGTTCGATAGAGATTGTCATTGTGTTATGGATTTAATGGATGGTATTTTTCCCTTCGTAGAGTAATTGAACACGGATTTAAGGGATGAGACACGGATTTTCGCGCTTCGCGCTCGTAGGAATAA
>JAYSZC010000719.1:0-8771 GCA_043738235.1 Lewinellaceae bacterium
GCGGAACAACTGGATGAGAACAATTTTCCATTCGACAGCACAGACCTGTCGGTGTTTTTGCGTCTCGGTTCAGACTATGTGAACAACTATTACGAATACGAAATACCCCTACACCCTTCAACTATTGAAGGATTGGCCGGCAACCGGAATCCCGACAGCCGCACTTACAAAGAAGAAGTCTGGAAAATACAGAACAGTTTTGATTTCCCGCTGGAACTCCTCACGGATGTAAAAAAACAACGCAATGCCAGCGGCAACACAGATCTTATTTTTGTGATGCCCGATCCGAACAATCCGAGAAACAAAGTAAAAGTAGTGGGCAATCCGAACCTGGGTTACGTGAAAGGCGTGATGGTCGGTGTGCGCAATATAGATGAGCAAAAACAACAGCACTGCGTGGAAGTATGGCTCAACGAACTGCGCCTGAACGGTTTCAACGAACAGGGCGGTTACGCAGGCCTGGCCCGGGTCGATATGAAGCTGGCCGATTTTGGCAATGTATCGATGGCCGGCAACTATACCAGTATCGGTTGGGGTAGCATCGAACAAAAACTGATCCAGCGCCAGCGGGAAGAGGTGATCCAGATGGATGTCTCCACCAACCTGGAACTGGGCAAGTTTTTGCCGGAAAAATCGGGTGTAAAAGTGCCGTTCTACGCGCAGTATTCCAATATTACCCGTAACCCGGAGTACGATCCATACGACCTCGACATTAAATTGAAAGACAAGATCAACGATGAGACGGATCCCGCTATAAAGGAAGAAATTCGCACCCTGGCCCAGGATGTGACCGTGGTACGCGGATACAATTTTACCAATGTCCGCAAGGAACGCAGGGGCGGAAGCCGCAAAATTCCATTGCCCTGGAATATCGAAAATTTCAGCCTCACGTATGCCTTCAACCAGCAAAAACGCCGCACGCCATTTTTAATCAACGACCAGCAAAACCGCTATAAAGGCGCACTCGACTGGCAGTATGCAACGGGTATGAAACCCATCACCCCGTTCAAAAAACTGATTAAAAATGATAAGTACCTGAAATTTATTTCAGAGTTCAATTTCAATCCCTTGCCGAACACCTACGGATTCAATACCAACCTGGAGCGTTTGGCCGGTGTGACAACCTATCGTTTTTCAGGGGAAGACGCATCGTTGAATACATATTACAACCGGCGCTTTACCTGGGACCGCAACTATGATCTCGGTTGGGATATTTCCAAAACCCTGCGTTTCAATTACGACGCTTCGGCCCGCAGCCTGATCGACGAGCCGCTCGAATACAATCCCGATGGCAGTCGCGTGACCAAAGCGGAAAGACGCGATTCCATTCTGGCAAATATGCGCAACCTGGGTCGTCCCAAAGGTTACAACCACACCGCCAGCCTTAACTGGACATTGCCGTTCAAGGTGATCCCGATGATGGACTGGATTTCGATGAAGGCCTCCTACACCGCCGGTTATACCTGGACAGCGCAGTCGTTGAAACTGCAACACCTGGATGCCGGACAATATGCGGAGTTCACGAATTCACGAAGCCTCGGCAATGTGATTCAAAACAACAATACGCGGCAGATCAACGGGGATTTGAACTTTGAAAGCCTGTACAACAAGAGCAAGTACCTGCAAAAAATAAACAAACCGTCCAAAAAAGGAAGTAAAAGTAATCCTGCCGGCGCGCCAAATAAAAATACTATCCCGGGCGGCATTTCTCCCGATGAGGATGGCGGTGGTAAAGCGCCCGGTGGGAGAAATAACAGAAAAACCGGTGGAAAAGAAGCAGAAAAAGACAAAAACCTGCCTGCCGACAGCCGGGATGTGACGGAAAAAAACAGCCGCAACAGCGATCGCAAATCGGCAGAAGGTGTAAGACCGGTAGGCCCGGATGGCAAACCCATCGATGGTATCGTTGAAGACGCCGGAGGAAAAGAGGATAAAAACTCGAAAAAAGACGACAAAAAGGCAGAAAAAAGTAAAAACAAAAAAGACCGCGAACCTTCCATGGCAGAACGTATTGCCTTGCGTCCGCTCATGCTGATCCGGAAAGGCCGGTTTACCTATAGCGAGAATTTCAATACGGTAATACCCGGTTTCACGCCCGACACCAAACTCATGGGCCTGAGTGAAGGTTTCAATGCGCCAGGCTGGGCATTTGTAGCAGGTATTCAGCCGGGCAGCGACTGGCTGGATGAAGCGGGCCGGAACGGATGGATCACACATCGCCCCGAACTGAACCAGCAGGTAACGCGCAGCTACACCCAAAATATCGATGCCGGTCTGACAATCGAACCGTTTCAGGATTTCCGCATCGAACTGACGGCTAATAAGCAGTATACGCGCAATGGTACCGAGTTGTTCAAAGACCAGGACTTCAATCTCGACCCCACTGCCACGCAGTTTGAACACCGCGCCCAACGCGATATCGGCAGTTATACGGTATCCTATTTCGCCATGAACACCCTGTTTGGAAACGACATCAACGGCCTTTTCGACCGTTATGAGCAGTACCGCCAGACGATTTCACAACGCCTCGGCGTAGCATCCGGTGCAACCGATCCGCACGAATCGGACCAGGGGTATGCCCAGGGATACGGCAAAATTCAGCAACAGGTGCTGGTTCCGGCATTTATTGCGGCGTATTCCGATGCCGATCCAAATACCGTGGGACTTGACGTCTTCAAAACGCGCCCGGCCATCAACTGGAAACTGAACTACAACGGCCTGTCGAAAGTGGGTAACCTCGACAAGATTTTTGCCAGCGTTCAGATTTCACACGGCTACAAAAGCACCCTGACGGTCAATTCCTATAACACGGATATTTTCTTCGATCCAACGAATCCGTACACCATTGACCCGCTGAACGCCAACTACATTGCCCGGTACGAAATTCCGCAAATCGTGATTACGGAACAATTGCAGCCGCTGCTGGGTGTGGACATCAAGTTGAAAAACGAAATGACCTTCAAAACGGACTTCAAAAAAAGCCGTACGCTGGCCATGTCGTTTATCGACTACCGCCTTGCGGAAACGCAGTCGGAAAGTTATACCGTCGGGTTTGGTTACCGGATCAAAGATGTCAAAATTGGATTCCTAATGGGGAAAAATGCCAAAAAATCGAAGAGCAGCAAGTCGAAAAAGAAACCGGCCACAGATGCCGCTTCGGGTACCAAACCGCCTGCAGGTGGCAGCGGTCAGCAGTCGAATGACCTGAATATCAAGTTTGACTTCGAGGTGCGTGACGACATTACGATCAATCACCAGCTCGACCAACTTGTGGAAGCCATTCCTACCCGCGGCGCCCGCACCATCGCGATCAACCCCTCGGTGGAATATGCGCTCAATCGCCGCTTGAAACTACGGCTTTTCACAGACTATCGCAAGACAGTGCCAAAAACATCGCAGTCGTTCCCGATCACTACCCTGAGTTCGGGGGTGACGGTGCAGTTCCAGTTGAATTGACGGGGGATTTCGGAAGGCTGATTTGAACGAAAGGAACACGGATTGGTGGGATAAGACACGGATTAAAAGGAAGAGGAATGAGGGATGAGGATTGAGGAATGATTATAGCCGCTCAGTAAAGAGAATCTGGTTCATAGAGCAGCATAATCATTCCTCAATCCTCATCCCTCATTCCTCTTCCTTTTAAATCCGTGTTCCTTTTTATACCAAGCATTCAATACGCCCACCAGCGCCGCATCCGTACGGCTATTGCAACCAATACCAGCGCCAGGCCGGTCAGCGCAGCATACGCTACCATGTCGGCATCTCCGGCTGCATTTCTTTTGAGGTAAATGCCCGTCAAAGCCCAGGCTACTGCCAGGCCGTGGAAAATCATGTTGCGGCTTAAAGTGATGAAAATCGCCAGACCGGCGCCAACGGCGATCATCAGTATGGCCCAGGTAGATTCCGGTATGCCGAAACCAAGCCAGCCAAAAGCCACTAAAAAAGCCGTAACATTGGCGATCAGCGCCACGGTGATCCAGCCCTGGTAGAGTCCGAAAGCCGTGTGCGCAATACGTTTTTCAAATGCGTTGACTTTGGCGCGGCCATTCAGAATTTTTTCGTTGAGCAGCGCTAATCTCATCAGCAGGGATACCATGATAACCACAGAAAGCGCGATTTCTTCCCAGTGCCAGGCAAAGAGCCACATGATATTCACGATACAGGTAAAGGCGAAGACCCAACCGACGTTTTCCACACTGGGCAGCGCTTGCTCCCGCAGTTTCCGGTTAAAAAGACCGATGGTTTGTACGAGTACCCAGATGAGCAGGACGGTATAAATCAGCCCCCAAATGGCAAAGGTCTGGCCCGTCGGCACAAACAAATTGGGGTACTGGTCGGACAGTTGTCCGGGCGTTTTGCCGTTGAGCGGCAAACTATTGGCTAAGTAATTGACAACAATCACTGCTGCGAAAGAGAGCAGGTTGACGATTACAAGCGTTGTGTAACGGGTATTCATGGGAGTTCAATAGTCTATATGGCCGAATACAGGCAACGCAGGAAGTGGGTGTCTCAAAGTCTCCATTAAAGAAACTGGTTTTTCGTGCCAAATTACTGTTGCCAAAAGCAACGTGAAAAATTGACAACTTTTAAAAAGTTGTCAATTTTAGCACCTGACCAAAACTTTATTTACCACGTTTGGGGTATGTTACCCAAACCCAGACTTTTAAGACACCCACCTGCCCTTTTACTTGCGATAAGCCGCTCCTTAGTAACGATTGCCGCCGCCGTATCCGCCGCCGCCGCCGCGATTACCACCGCCGCCATATCCGCCGCCGCCGCGATTACCGCCGCCGCCGCCGTATCCGCCACCGCCGCCGCGATTATCGCGTGGTGGACGGCTCTCCCGAGGTTCTGCTTTTTTTACAACAATGGTGCGTCCGTCGAAGTCGGTTTCATTGAGCGCGTCGATAGCGGATTGTGCCTCGTCGTCGTTCGGCATTTCGACAAAAGCAAAACCTTTGGAACGATTTGTAAATTTATCGGTGATGACAGAACAGGATGACACTTCGCCGAACTGTTCGAATGCGGAGCGCAGATCGTCTTCCTGTGTGTCGAAATTTAATTTTGCTACAAAGAGATTCATGGTAACTGAATGAGGTGAAAATGTAAGTGAACATGCCGTTTAAATAAAAAATAAAAACGGAATTTGGTGAAATAGAAATGTAAAGGTGAACTATTTACAGAACTTTTCAAAAAGCAAGTTCCAAAACAGCCTTTACGGTACCCCCAGATACACTTTCACTTTCGCCAGCCAAGCCTTATCCGTAAAAGGAATGATCTTATCCAGCTCATCCACCGAACGATAAGGGCCATGCTGTATCCGGTAATTCACAATCAATTCGGCCTGCTTTCTGGAAAAATAAGGATGCGCGGCCAGTTCAGCTACCGAAACATTGTTCAGGTTGATTTTTCGGATATCCCGGTTTTCCAGTAATAACAGCGGGCGAATGGCCTGAAACACGCTATCTGGCAGGTTGTACATCTGTCCTACCTGTTCGATGGACAGGAAACCGCCTAATCTTTCGCGGTAATTGACTAATTGTTGGGCGCGTTTTTCGCCGATGCCGGGCAGGGTATTCCAGGCATCCACGTCAGCCAGGTTAATATCTACCGGCTTTTTGGCAGGCCATTTCGGTGGCGGTGCAGCGCCCGGTTGGTAGGCGACCGCATGGGCCATAGCCGCTGCATCGATCAGGATATGCGGTTCCAGGCGGGCAAAATCTTCTTCCGAAAGGTTATAAATTTTTTGAAAATCCTGCGCACGCCTGAATTTTCCACCTTTTGAGCGATACTGGAGGATACTTTTTACCGTCCATTTGGGTAAACCCAGGCGCTGAAAATCGTTTTCTGTGGCCGTATTCGGATCAAAGGAAAATGCTTCGCTTTGCCGGTTCGGCCATCGTTTTTCCGGCGTTTCCCGCTCCGCCGATTCCATACGGATATAAGGCAAAAGGCGTTCAAAATCTTCCGCAGACAGGCTCCATATTTTTTTAAAATCTTCAGGACGGCGGAACTGACCCCCTTTTTCGCGGTATTTACAGATCATGGCAGATATTTTCTGCGAAAGACCCAGCCGCATAAAATCTTCGAGGCTTGCGGTATTCGGATTAAAGTAAAAAAGTTGTGGCTCGCCGGCTGCCGTTCGGCTGCTGATACTGTCCCGAAAAGCCTTGATTTCCTGCTGAAACCTTGAAAAATCAGTGGATTCCGGCGCTTGCAGTCGTCGCATCATATCGGGGGCGGCAAATACAAGTATGCAGATCAATAGCAATGCCAATGTCCCGTTCCGCTCTTTACGGGTGAAGTGGAGGTAGTGAAATAAATGATGGCGCATAATGATTTGGATTGAAAAGATGTGAGTGGTGAGTAGTGAGTTGTGAGAGGCATCCCTTTTGGCTACTCTTATGATTTTAGTTCGGGTTTTTCAGGCCTGTATCTGTAAAATATTCACTATGTTACGTTACAAGAATGTTCTCATTTCTCTTCTAATGAGCGGCTACTCACTACTCACTACTCACAATTCACTTAAGGGTCCACACCCAGGCGCCCTGGCTTCGCACGTCGTGGTAAGCCCAGCCGGCATTTTCACATTCCTGCCGCCAGCGCTCCGTCTGCCAGGTACTGTTAGAAGCGTCGAATACCAGCCATTGGAAAGAAAAGTGTTTACGGCATTCGGCAATGGTCACTTTTGGGTTTTTATATAAAATCAGGACGTCGGCTTTGAATGGCGTATAACCGGTTGAGAGATCGGAGGGAGCCTGATCCAGCAGGATCATTTTTTTATCAAAAAACTGAAGAAAAGGCCTGTCAATCAATAAGTTATCATGTAAAAACGAAGTGTCGGCAGAAAAATACAAAGCGGTTTTTTGGGTCATCGCTCCGGTGATCCTGTTCGCCTGAGCGGCGAACATTTCCTTCCGGGGTAAAAGTGTGTCAGACAGACTAAAGACTTTTCCGCCGTCCCAGAAGTCGATCAGGCTTTGTTTATTCAGGTGGTACACCACTATTTTTTGCTGGCGGTTTTTTGCGGAGAGGCTTGAGATACGATACATGCCCAGCAGCGCCAGCATTGCTATTAACCCCATCAGATACTGCGCCTTCCGATACACTATCAGGCTGCCCAGCAGGGCAATACAGACATACAATACAGCAGCCACCCAACCGGCAATCCAAATATTGGCAATGACACTGCCCGGCAGCAACTGGATAAAAAAGATGATTTTATTCATCCCCCAAAGCATGTAAAACAACGTTGTTCCGAGCCAGTCAGCCAGTATCGGAAAAACCGCATCCAGGATAATCAGCATGGCGCCGCCCCAAAGAAAAACAGCGCCGCCGAGTACCACGATCCAGCCGGAAAGCCAGAAGTACACCGGAAACTGGTTGAAATAATAGAGACAGAGGGGCAAAGTGCCCAATTGCGCCGCCATACCGACCAGCAATACTTTCAGGCATTCATCGGCCCAGCGCGGCATGGGCGGAAACATTTTGTAAAACCGCGCATAAAAAAACACCATACCCGCAACGGCGGCATACGATAACTGGAAACCCACATCGAACAGAAAATACGGATTGTACAACAGCAATCCGAACGCCGAAGCCGGCAATACATTCCAGGCCGAAGCATCGCGGCGAAAAGCTTTGCCCAACAGGTAGGTGCTGAACATGACGGAGGCCCGCAGCACGGAAGCCGTGGCGCCGGTCAGAAAAGTAAAACCCCAGATAGCCAGCAAAATCAGGATTGTTTCCAGCAGCCGCCAACGCCCTTTGAATCGAAATCGCGCCAGCAAAAACATTAATCCCACGTACAACATACCTATGTGCGTGCCCGATACCGCCAGCGCGTGCATAGAGCCGGTATCTTTATAAGCCAGCAGCAATTCTTCCGACAAGTCATCCGTATAACCCAACAACAAGGCCGAAGCAACCGCGTACTCATCCTGTGTAGGAAAATGTTTGCGCAGTAATACCAGCAAACGGTCGCGACTGTTATATGCCGCCCGCCAGAGCGCATTACCATGATTGCGGGAAAGTAAAGTCAGGAATTCTGTCTTTACAAATGCTTGATAATGAATATTTTGAAAATGCAGGTATCGCTGGTAGTCAAATGCATGGGGGTTTTTGGGCGGCTCGCAGGGACGGACAAATGCGTAAATCCCCAACCGGTCGCCATACCGGATACTATCCGTACCCGGTGAAATATCGAGAAAGAGCAGGAGATTGCCCGTTCCGGGTTCCATGGAATCCGGCGTTGTTCCGATGGCTTCCAACCGCAGGGGCACTTTCAACTTGCTGCCATGCGACGGCGCCTGGTACACCGTGCCAATGATGTACTGCGCTTCGTCTGTTATTTTTTTGGCAAAATGCCCTGCCCGGCGCAGTTCATTGTGTGCAATACAGTGATAATAACCCGCCCCAAAGAGCAGTACATACAGATAGGCTCCAAAAACCCAGCGATACCGGTAAGGAATTTTTCGGATGGCCAGGACAAGGGCAGGAAATGTGGCAAACAGGAGGATTTGTCCCAAATTTGGAAGAGGTTCATCTATCTGACCGGCGGCGGCCAGACCCAATAAAAAGGGCACGATGAAGCGCAGGTAGGGGGTGTACCGGTGATTCATTCGAAAAAATGTTGATTATATGAAGCAGTGTTTGTTGGGGTTGTGTCAAAAAGATCGGACTGAAAAAAGAACCAAATTTTATTTTTTATCGAGTGCTAAACTTTCCAGGTTTTAAAACCTGGAAAGTTTCTGGTAGCGAAAACGAAATAA
>JAYSZC010000720.1:0-1382 GCA_043738235.1 Lewinellaceae bacterium
TGTATCATAAAACCAGGCCCAAAAAGAGAGTCGAAGTTTATGTTTTATCGGGTGCTAAACTTTCCAGGTTTTTAAAACCTGGAAAGTTTCTGGTAGCGAATACGAAATAAAAATTTGTGCCATTTCCAATTCTGATCCTTATGAGACACCCGCTCGCTTTCTCACTTCCCACCTCTCACCTCTCACCTCTCACCTCTCACTTCTCACTTCTATTACTGGAGTACTCTAATCTCCACCCGCCGGTTCTGCTCCGATTCTTTCGGGCTGAGGGCATGCGGGAACATCATTTCCGAATTTCCGTACCCTTTGAAACGCAGGCGCTCGGAGCCGATACCATTTTTCAGCAGGTAATCATAAATGACGCGGGCGCGATTGATGGAAAGCGCCATTTCGTCCGGTTCCGGTTCGGGGATAGGTTTGCCAGGCTTGTTGATATGCCCCGCTATTTCCACATGCAACTCGGGGTTGATCTGCATAAATTTCAAAATTTTCGGCAGTTCCGGTTCCGACATTTTGAGTAAAACAGCCTGGTCGCCTACAAAAAAGAGGTTGCGTAGCACGGCTTTTTCACCCGGTTTGGCGGGCGGCAGCTCAATGTCCGTGTTGATTTTGTATTTTTTATACAGTTCCGGGCTGCCAAAAATGCGCGTGGTAAAATCTTCAAAAAAGTAATTTCTCGCGACTGCCTCGACTTTAACGACGGAATCTTTCGGCAAACGAACGGCATAGTTTCCGGTTGAATCCGTGTGGGTCGAATCCATACGCGTTTTGGAGCGGAAACTAACCAGCGCCTCGATCCCTTTCCCCGTATCGCGATCCCTGATTTGACCTCTAAAGGTAGTCATCGGCACGGACAGCACGGCTTCCACCGTTGCCCGCCGGTTGCGTTGCCGCCCCGATTCGGTGCTGTTGGGCATCACCGGGCTGCGCTCGCCAAAAGCCCTGGTCTGGACTTTTTCAGCGGCCACACCGCGTTGTATCAGGGCCGCACGAACCGCAGCGGCCCGCCGCGTGGCGAGGGATTCGTTGTTGCCTTTTTCCCCGATGGAATCCGTGTGCGCTGTGATACGTAACAACCGGAACCTTTCGTTGGTCATAAATAAACGCGCCATACTATCCAAAATGCCGAGCGCTTCGGTGTTCAGATCGGCTTTACCTGTTGCAAAATATACCTCGACATAGGAAGCGCTGTACAGCGAATCGAAAAGGGACTGGGCCTGAATGGCTACAGACAGCCCAAAACACACCATAAAAGGGACTATGATCTTCATTGAAGGTCGTTTTAAGCGGAAATATCGAACAAAAGAAAAGTGCTCTGCGGGTATTTTTATTTTTCCGCGGCAAATTTTTAAGTTTATGGGTTGATAAAGGTTTATAAAGGT
>JAYSZC010000721.1:0-1382 GCA_043738235.1 Lewinellaceae bacterium
GGTTTACACTCGATGCAACGAAAGATAAAGTGCAAGGTACCGGTGCAGATGAAGCACTCAATCGGCTGAAAGAAAAAGGCAAAAAGGGCCAAACCGTCATCGTTGCCGTACTCGACTCCGGTGTAGAAGTGGACCACGAAGACCTGAAAGATGTGATGTGGGTCAATCCGGGTGAAATTCCCGGAAATGGTATCGATGATGACAAAAACGGCTATATCGACGACATCCACGGCTGGAATTTCCTGGGCGGAAAAGGTGGCAATGTCAACCATGAAACCCTCGAACTCACCCGCGAATACGCGCGGCTGAGCAAACGTTTCAAAGGCACCGATCCAAAAAATCTGTACGGCGAAGCCAAAAAAGAGTACGACTACTTCGTAACGGTGAAGACCGCGTTTGATGAGCAACGCGCAGAAGCGGAAGCTGATTTGGAAAATGCAACCAAACAGATCAAACCCATTGAAGATGCGTTCAATATGGTGGAAAAAGCAACCGGCAAAAAAGACATCAGCGCGGAAGAACTCGCGAAAGTCGACGCCGGCAGCGATGCCGATCTGAAAAGATCCATCGCTATCATGCAAGCCGTTATGGCGCAGGGTGTCGCTACCCGCGCCGACCTGGAAGAGGCTAAAAAAGAAATGGGCGACCAATCCTACAGCCAACTGAACTACCACCTCAACCCTGACTACAACCCGCGCACCATGGTGGGCGACGACCCGAACGACCTGACCAACCGCTTCTACGGCACCAACGAATACGAAGGTCCCGATATGCATGGCACACACGTCGCCGGTATCATCGCTGCCAGCCGCAACAACAACATCGGTGTTCGCGGGGTGGCCGACAATGTGCGCATAATGACTGTACGCTGTGTGCCGGACGGCGACGAACGCGACAAAGACGTGGCCAATGCCATTTTTTATGCCGTAGACAATGGCGCGAGCGTCATCAATATGTCCTTTGGTAAAGGCTACAGTCCACAGAAATGGTACGTTGACCAGGCCATGCGCTACGCTGCTCAGCACGATGTATTGCTCGTGCATGCTGCCGGCAACAGTGCCGCCAACAACGATACCGAAGGCAATTTCCCCAACGACGAACTTGAAAAACCCATCAGAAAAGGCCTTTTTGGTAAAGAAAGGCGTATATCAACCTGGATGGAAATTGGCGCATTAAACTGGAAATCAGGCGAAAAGCGTGTCGCCAGTTTCTCCAATTACGGTAAAAAGAACGTAGACCTTTTCTCCCCTGGCGTACAACTTCAGTCCACTGTCCTGAACGGAAAATACGGTCCGGCCAGCGGAACTTCCATGGCCAGCCCTGCTGCAGCGGGAGTGGCTGCTATGATCCGCTCCTATTACCCGGAACTTTCCGCCGTACAG
>JAYSZC010000722.1:0-1382 GCA_043738235.1 Lewinellaceae bacterium
TATCGCAACAGCGCTTTCGCCCCAGGTGGACCTTGCTACCGAACCCCGTTGGAACCGGATCGTCGGTACGTTCGGAGAAGACCCCAAATTATCTGCAGACATGGCCAGGGCGTACATTGATGGATTTCAGACTTCGACTGGCGAGGCGGAAATCAGCCAGGGATGGGGATTTAACAGCGTGAATGCCATGGTAAAACATTGGCCCGGCGGCGGACCAGAAGAAGGTGGAAGGGACGCACACTTCGCATATGGCAAGTTTGCAGTGTACCCTGGAAATAATTTCCAAACACATCTTGTACCCTTTATCGATGGCGCTTTTAAACTGGCTGGAAAAACAAAAAAGGCTGCGGCAGTCATGCCTTATTATACGATTTCGTTTAACCAGGATTCAAAAAATAAAGAGAACGTCGGAAACGGTTTTAGCAAATACATCATTACAGATCTGCTACGCAACAAATACGGTTACGACGGGGTAGTTTGTACCGACTGGCTCATTACAGGGGACGAAGGAAAAAGCCCGGATATTTTTGCGGGCAAATCCTGGGGCGTTGAAAAACAAACTGTGGCCCAGCGACATTACAAAGTACTAATGGCGGGTGTCGATCAGTTTGGTGGTAACAATGCATCCGGGCCTATCCTGGAAGCCTACCAGATGGGCATCAAAGAACACGGAGAAGCGTTTATGCGTAAACGTTTTGAACAATCTGCTGCCCGCTTACTGCGCAATATCCTGCAGGTCGGACTTTTTGAAAACCCTTATGTTTCGCCGGCAGCGTCTTCAGACACGGTTGGCCAGGCTCCGTATATGAAGGCCGGCTTTGAGGCACAATTGAAGTCCGTGATCTTGTTAAAGAACCAGGGAAAAATCCTGCCGTTAAAGAAATCAATGGTAGTGTATATCCCAAAAAGGTATTCACCACCCGGAAGAGACTGGTTTGGAACAATCACCCCTGAAAAACTTGAGTACCCGGTTAACATGGAGCTTGTGAAAAAATATTTTACCGTCACCGATGATCCGTCGAAAGCCGAAGTGGCCCTGGTATTTGTTAAAGGCCCCGGCGTGAACCCCGGTTACGATAAAGCCGATAAGGACAAAGGCGGTAGCGGGTACGTGCCCATCACTTTACAATACGGGCCTTACACCGCAGCACATGCGAGGGGACAGAGCATCGCGGCAGGGGACCCGGTTGTGGATCCTGCCAACACCAATCGTTCCTACAAAGGCAAAACGATTACAGCCTCCAATACAGCCGATTTGAAATCGATTCTCGATACAAGGGCGGCGATGGGCACAAAGCCGGTCATTGTATGTATGGCCCTTTCCAACCCTGCCGTGGTGGCGGAATTTGAAAAGGAGGTTTCCGGAATTCTTGCAAGTTTTG
>JAYSZC010000723.1:0-8731 GCA_043738235.1 Lewinellaceae bacterium
TCAGCGCTGATGTACAGGCGGACACCAAAAAACTGTACTCCTTTACACAGTATACCAACAATGAAACAACCCTGCGCAACTTCATACTCAACCACCGCAACAACCTGCTCAACAACACGGAGATGATGGCGACAGGGCCTGTCATCAGCAATTGCCACATGCAAAGCGCGGCAGGAACCTGGAAAAACCCCGTGGCGAATGAGGCGGTTGCCGTTACGGCATCTGTCGCCGGTCTCAATGTGCAGGCGGTATTCGTCTACTACGCTCCGCAGGCGTACGGCAATTTCAACAAAATCCAAATGTTCGACGACGGCCAGCACAACGACGGCGGAAACAACGACGGGGTTTACGGCGCTTCCTTGCCCGGATTTGGGACGGGGTCATTGGTGCGCTTTTATGTGGAAGCCATTACAGGCAATACTGCCGGAACGCGGACGTACCTGCCTGCCGGAGCAGAACACGATGTGTTCTATTTCAGCGTCGACGCGGCTTTTTCAGACAGCCCTGTGGTTATCAATGAACTCATGGCTTCCAACAGCGTGACGGCCAGCGACGAAAACGGCGATTTCGACGACTGGATCGAACTGTACAACCCCGGCAGCGAGACCGTTGACCTCAGCGGTTTTTACCTGACCGACAATCCCGCCAATCTGACCAAGTGGGCTTTTCCCGCAGGTACCAGCATGGCCGCCCACAGCTACCTGATTGTGTGGGCCGATGAAGACCAGGAACAAGGCCCTCTGCACACCAATTTTAAATTATCCGGTTCCGGAGAAATCCTTTACCTGCTCGATTCTACACTGCAATGGGTGGACACCCTGAATTTCCCGGAACAAATAACGGACATGGGTTATGCAAGGGTACCCAACGGCACGGGGCCATTCGTCATACAATCGCCTACATTTAATGCCGGCAACGACGTGACTTCCACGGCTT
Source organism: Lewinellaceae bacterium (assembly GCA_043738235.1). Taxonomy (GTDB): domain Bacteria; phylum Bacteroidota; class Bacteroidia; order Chitinophagales; family Saprospiraceae; genus M3007. Next base: position 937 of record JAYSZC010000723.1, read on the forward strand.
CGCCGGATGCACAAATGCAGGGCATCAGCATCGCACCGAATCCGGCAAGCAGCAGCATGACCGTCAGTACCCGCAACCTGACGCCGGATACACGCCTGCTTGTAAGAGATGTCACGGGCAGACTCCTGCTTGAAATGAATGCAATGCCTTACCAGGAAATAGACGTTTCTCATTGGCCTGCGGGATTGTATTTGCTGAGTGCAGGGCATCTTACCGAAAAAATAATAATCGTAAGACCTAACAGGTAATATATCACACATCTTGAAATTGTGACACCGGCCCAGCGGGCCTATATCTTTGTAGCTCTGACGGATTAAATGGGGTACCCGGCCCAGCGGGCCGGTATTTATTCAATCAAGATACCGGCCCGCTGGGCCGGGTGAAATATCTTTTGGCATTGCTACAAAGATAAAGGCCCGCTGGGCCTTGTAACACAACTCAAGATCACGAACGATTTACAACAACCAAATCCAACACTGTTCAGCCTCCGTTCCTACCTGGAACGGGGGCTTTTTTTTGGTGTTTTGCAATCATTATAAAACCAAAAATAATCTGCCAAATAGTTATGTTGTTTCCAGGGACAACGAACAAGCAAAACAAATCGAAATCATGTACAAATTTTTACACACCTGCCTTTTCCTTTTATCGAACCTCGCGCTTTTCGCGGCACACAATGGTTCGATCAACGGGCAACTTACCGAGAACGAAAGCGGCCTCGAATTGGCGGGTGCTACGATCCGCCTCGATCCCGGCGCACAATACACGACAAGCAATACACTCGGTTTTTTTAGTTTCAACAACCTGCCTGCCGGCGCCTACGTCCTGACGATCAATTATATAGGTTTTGAAAACAAAATAATGAATGAGGTGAACGTCCGTGATTCCGAAACCACTACCCTGCGCATCAAACTCAATCCCGCGCCCATTAACCTGCAGGATGTGGAAATCAAGTCGGCTACCTCGCAACCTTTCCAAACCATCAGTGCGCTGGATATTCAAACGCGTCCGATCAGCACCACACAGGACGTGCTGCGGGTGGTTCCCGGCTTGTTCATTGCACAACACGCCGGCGGTGGCAAAGCGGAACAAATTTTTCTGCGTGGCTTCGACATCGACCACGGTACGGATATTAACCTGACGGTCGATGGCATGCCGGTCAATATGGTCAGCCATGCGCACGGGCAGGGTTACGCTGATCTGCACTTCGTGATTCCCGAACTTATTGGCAATGTGGAGTTTAAAAAAGGGCCTTATTACGCCGATGCCGGCAACTTTACCACGGCGGGATTAGTGCGTTTCAAAACGATAGATGCCCTCGACAAAAGTTTTGTAAAAGTGGAAGCAGGCCAATTCAATACCGCCCGCGCAGTAGGGGCTTTCAACTTGCTGGGTAAAAATGCCGAACGCCGCAACCGCCACGCCTACCTCGCTTCCGAAACCAATTTTTCAGATGGCTATTTCGAGAGCAAGCAGGCATTCCGGCGTTTGAATATTTTTGGAAAATTCAGCGCCCTGATGGATGACAACCAGCGGGTAAGCGTTTCCGTCTCCGCTTTTCAAAGCAGTTGGAATGCTTCCGGCCAGGTGCCCGAACGCGCCGTACAAAGCGGATTAATTGGTCGTTTCGGCGCTATTGACGATACCGAAGGCGGTTCAACCAGCCGTTACAACTTCAACTTTGAACACGTTAAAAGCCTGAATAACAATAGTTTATTCAAAAATCAATTGTACTATTCCGATTATTCATTCGAGTTATTCTCCAATTTCACTTTTTTCCTGGAAGACCCAGTGAATGGCGACCAGATCCGCCAAAAAGAACATCGCGGTATTTTCGGTTACAATGGCTCTTTTCAAACGGAGGGCCGGCTGGGCGGCAAAAAACTATCGTCGGAGATCGGCGTATTTTTCCGCAACGACCGCATCGACGACAACGAACTTTCCACCACCCGCAACCGCAGCACCATAATACGCCGTCTTGCCTTCGGCGACATCGATGAAACCAATACGGGCGCTTACATGTCGACTACCTGGCAGATTGCGCCGCGCTTGGCCGTCAATGCCGCCGCCCGCGCCGATATTTTTCAAATTGGTTATGAAAACAAATTGGACAGCCTGTACAACCCGGAACAGGTGACTGCATCCCTGGTCAGCCCGAAACTCAATTTGTACTACGAGGTGAATCCCCGGCTGCGCTTGTACCTCAATACCGGATACGGGTTCCACTCCAACGACGCCCGCGTGGTGGTGCCGCAAAACGGCGAACAAATACTGCCCAAAGCCCTGGGCGCCGACATCGGAACCATTTTCAAACCCTCCCCTGCCCTGCTGCTCAATGTTGCCGCCTGGTACCTCGACCTGGAACAGGAGTTCGTATACGTCGGAGACGCAGGTATCGTGGAAGCAGGCGGAAAAACCAGACGGATCGGCTTAGACGTATCAGCTAGGGTGCAACTGTTCAAATACCTGTTTGCCGATCTGGACGCCACCTACACCTATGCTCGCGGTAACGAGGCCGAAACACCCAAATCCGAAAGTTATATTCCGCTCGCACCCCTGTACACCGGCGGCGGCGGCATCAGTTGGGACAAAGGTACAGGCCTGTTCGGCAGCCTCCGATTCCGCCACCTCGGCGACCGGGCAGCCAACGAAGACAACAGCCTGACCGCCGATGGCTATTTCCTGCTGGATGCCGTAACCGGCTGGAAAAAAGGAAATATCGAGTTCAACCTGACTGTTCAAAATCTGCTCAACCGGGAATGGAAAGAGGCGCAGTTTGAAACGGAATCCCGCTTGCGAGATGAAACGGAATCAATCTCGGAAATACACTACACACCGGGCACACCTTTTTACCTGAAAGGCGGCGTGATGATACGATTTTAATGAAGGGTTGATGAGGTTTATAAGGTTGATGAGGTTTATAAGGTTGATAAGGTTTATAAGGTTGATATTCATCCACTCTATAATGGCCCATTTTACAATTTTTCGAGTGGATGAATATCAACCTTATCAACCTTATCAACCTTATAAACCTTATAAACCTTATAAACCTCATCAACCCTTGTAAACCTTCATCAACCCCCATCCATATTCTACTCACTTTTTATCCACAAAACAAATTATGAAACCATCTCTGCGAAAATTTCTATACGGCGCCCTGATCGTATTTTGCACGGTGTTCACTGCTTTCATTTTTATCAATGGCAGCAAAAAAACAACACTTCCCGAATTAAGACCCCGCCAGGGTGCATTGGCCAAGGCACCGGAATGGGCGACCACGCAGGCCAAGGTCAAAAAACTCCTGGAAGAACTGCAAGCCAAGCCGGAAGATGCCCGCACCTTGCTCCTGCTGGCCAAAGAATTTATGCAGGAAGGCCGTATTTCCGGCGACTATTCCTACTACAACAAGGCAGCCCTCGACCTTATCAATAAGGTGTTAGCGAAAGATGCTGCCAATTTCGAGGCGATCTGCCTGAAAAGTATGGTATACCTGTCCCAACACCGATTTTCCGACGGAAAAACCGTCGCTATGGAGGCCTTGAAAGCCAATCCTTACAACTCATTTGTATACGGTTTGCTCTGCGATGCCAATGTGGAATTGGGCGCCTACGACGAAGCAGTCACCATGGCCGACAAAATGGTCAGTGTGCGCCCGGATATCCGTTCCTATTCGAGGGTTTCCTATATCCGCGAAATATTCGGTGACCTGCCGGGTTCCATCGAAGCGATCCAGATGGCCATCAGCGCCGGATTTCCCGGCCAGGAAGATACCGAATGGTCCAGGATGGTGCTGGGTCATTTGTATGAGGACAGCAATCGCCTGGACAAAGCCGAAGAACAGTACCTGACAGCCTTGCGCGAACGCGCCGACTACCCTTTTGCGCTGGCCGGTCTGGGCCGTATCGCAGCCTATAAAAAAGATTATCCCACGGCCATTCAATACTATGAAAAAGCGCGCAACGTGATCAGCGAGGTATCCTTTTTAGAGCAATTAGCGGTGTTGTACCGCCTCAACAACCAGCCGAAAGAAGCCGATGAATACGCCCGGGTTACGCTCAACGCCTTGCTGGCCGACAATATTACCGCTCAAAAAAACCAGGATGAGGGCCATTATTCCGATATGGAATTGGCCAACCTGTACTTGCTCATGAACGAACCGGCCAAAGCGCTCCCACATGCCCAGACAGAGCACCAGCGCCGGCCACAAAATATCGACGCCTGCGAAACACTGGCCTGGACGCTGTACCAAAACGGGCAGGCTGCACAAGCGCTTCCCTATATTACGACTGCATTGCGCACTCAATCACAACAGCCCGAACGCCTGGTAAAAGCAGGAATTATCATGAACGCCAACGGACAGAAAAAAGAAGGTACAGACTTGATTAACAAGGGTTTGTCTTTAAAACCTTATATGGACGAAACGATCACCAAAATAGCACAATCCATCATAAAGGGATAAGACATGAATACAAACACTTCTTGTCGCCGCATTCCGCTGCTGCTGCTTTGCCTGTTCCTGGCAGCAGCCGCGCAGGCACATACGATCAATTACGATCTGGCTAAACTGTCTCAATCAGGCGTTGCATGGACATACTTGCAACAGGGTTTTTTACATATCCTGCCGCTGGGTCTCGATCATATTTTGTTTGTGTTGAGCCTGTTTCTGCTCAGTTCCAAACTGTCCACCATTATCTGGCAGGCCACCGCATTTACGGTTGCACATTCCATCACGCTGGGCCTGGCGGTCTACGGCTTTATAGAACCTCTACCCGCAGTAATTGAACCGATTATTGCCCTGTCCATCTTTTTTGTAGCGCTGGAAAACATCCTGGTGCAAAAACTAAAACCGGGACGTATCGCCATCATTTTTGTGTTCGGCTTAGTGCACGGAATGGGCTTTGCCGGCGCGCTTACCGAAGTAGGTCTACCGCCTGCTGATTACATGACCGCATTGCTGACTTTTAATGTCGGCGTAGAGTTGGGCCAGTTGGCTGTCATCCTGATCGCTTACCTGTTGGTGGGCCGCTGGTTTTCCGAAAAATCCTGGTATCGCAATATTGTTGTCAATCCTGCATCTGCATGTATCGCTTTTATAGCCCTGTTCTGGACGATCGAACGAACGTTTTTTTAACGTGCAATTCAATATTTATTAACTTTTTAAAAACTAAAACTATGTCTTCCTCGTAAGTAAAAACACGCAGCATACGCCGGTTGAAGTACTGCATCTGCCGTGACTGCATCACAAAAAAAAACGGACATACGTCCTGACCAATTCTCTCTTTTTTTTCACCAACATTTTACAGTATCTGTATGAACACTTACCATTTTCAACCACTGCGTTGGGGGGTGATTCCTATGCTTTTTCTGTTGATTTTCAACACGTTACAAGCATCTTCACACCGTGAAGCGCCTCTCATCTGTTATGATCCCGTTGCGGATAACACCGATCTCTACGCTTTTCGTAGCCCCGACAATCCGAACACGATCACCATTATTGCGAACTACATTCCGTTTGAATACCCTGACGGAGGCCCGAATTACTATACGTTCGGCGAAAACGTGCGTTACGAAATTCACATTGACAACGATGCCAGCAAGTTCGGTGACGAAATGACTTACCGCTTTACGTTTACCCGTGTCAATGAAGATCCCACTACGTTTTTTAATATTCGTCTGGGTAAACAAAATCTTCGCACCAGTTATAAACTTGAACGTTCCACCAACGGTGGCCAGAACTGGCAGACCATCGTAGAGAACGGAATCGTACCGCCGAATAACATCGGACCGCGCTCTATCGAAAGCGCCGTAGGTCTCGGCGTTGCCGATTACGAAACCCTGATCACCGGCGCCATCATGACGTCCAGCACCGGCGAAAAAGTATTCTGCGGTCCTGCCGACGATCCGTTTTTCGTAGACCTCGGCGGCGTATTCGACCTCGGCAATTTACCGCGCCAGGACGGCCCGAGCCGCGACGGTGTCGGCAAATTCAACGTACACAGCATTTGTATCCAGATTCCGATCACCACCCTGCTGAAGGCCGGTGTGGACGCTACGCCTGTGAATATCCTTGACCCGAATTTCGTGATCGGCGTGTGGGCTTCCGCCAGCCGCCCTGCCATGCGCACCCTGAATGCAAACGGCACGCTCAATGACTCCGGCGACTGGGTACAGGTTTCCCGCCTCGGTATGCCTCTGACCAACGAAGTGATTATTCCAACTGCTTTTAAGGATTACTGGAACTCCCTGCCCGCTTATGAAGATGTGTACGATAAATTCCTGGATCAGTTTTTCTGGAACCCTGAACTGTCCCTATACATGGACGACCGCTTTTTCGGCGGCGCTGTACCGGCTTTCGCGCCATTGCGCATTCAGACCAATTCATTGGACATGTTCGATTTCGGTTACAAAAAAGACGGTTTATACAGCCTGAAAGGCAATGCAGCCCTGGATGGAACGGCCCTCGACGACGATATTTTCGGCACTTTGCTGCTGCCCGCAGCAGGTAGCGCACGCTCTGTCGACATCTGGCCGATATTCAATACCGGTGTGCCCAACCTGCCGCCTTACCAATTGGCAACCGGCAAGAACGGCAACCCGCTGGCAGTGGGAAAACCATTTATCAACAACTTCCTGCCCAGCGTAGCCGATATGCTCCGCCTGAACATGGCAGTTCCGGTTACTCCGCGCGATGACCCGAAATTCAGTTCGGAAGGCCTTGTTCAGGCAGCGGTACTGGGTCTGACCGATCCGGCGTACAATACCACCACTGACCTGGAATTTATCCCGAATATGGACGGTTTCCCGAACGGTCGCCGTTTGGAAGACGACGTTACGTTGATCGAACTGCAAGCCGTATCGGGTGTAGTACTGGCCGCTATCGGCCTGTGGTATGACGATTTCGACGGCGCCAATCCGGTGAGCCAAGACCTGCTCGACGTACTTACTTATCGTACGGGTGTGAACAGCAATGACAAACCGTTTAAAACCGCCTTCCCTTATGTGGCTACTCCCTGGCGCGGCACCGAAGTCGAGTGATCCCAGCCACAAGTTGAGTACCATTTTTACTACATAAATACACAGGACTTTCCATAGATCACATAGCCTGATATAAATACCTTTTTTCTATGTGTATTATGCGAAACCCTCTACTGTGAACTATGTGGTAAACCAAATTTCTTAAAATATTAAAAATCAATACGATGAAATATTTTTTTAAAAATAGTCTGGCGGCAATTTTTGCCTGTTTGTCGCTGACAATGGCAATGGCCTCCAGCCACCGGGAAGCACCCCTGATTGCCGACGATCCCATGGCCGACAACACGGACCTTTATGCGTTCCGAAGCCCGGACAACCCGAATACGGTGACCATTATTGCCAACTACATACCCTTGCAATTGCCGCAGGGCGGACCGAACTATTACTTTTTCGGTGAAAATATCCGCTACGAAATTCACATCGACAACAATGCCGCTACGTCCGGCGACGACATCATTTACCGTTTTACCTTCAAAAATGTTTTTGAAGACCCGACCACGTTCTTTTCCGTTCGCCTGGGCCTGCGCAACAACCGCACGACCTACCGCCTCGAACGCAGCATGAACGGCGGCGCTTCTTTTGAAACCCTGGTGACCGACGGTTTTGTGCCTCCGCCGAATATCGGCAAACGCTCGATTGAAAGTGCGGTCGGTTTGAATACCACCTACGAAGCATTGGTGCAAAAAGCGATCAGAACCCTGCCTACGGGTGAAAAAATCTACTGCGGTTGTTGCGCAGGCCCAGGCGAACGGAAAAGAACGTG
>JAYSZC010000724.1:0-8713 GCA_043738235.1 Lewinellaceae bacterium
GTCATTTTGCCAAAGGCGCATTATTTGAAAATTTGGTCATCAATGAAATCCTGAAAAACCGCCTTAACCGGAACCTGCCTCCCAGGTTGTATTTCTGGAATGCCGCCGGCGCCAAAGAGATAGATCTGCTGCTCGATCAGGGTGGGCGACTATTGCCCATCGAGATCAAATCAGGAAGAACTATTAATACAAACTTTTTTGATGGTTTGAAATATTTCCAACCCTTGTCCGGCGCCTTACCAATGGAAAGTTTTCTGGTTTACGGTGGCGACGAGGTACAAAACCGGAGTCTGGCAAAAGTGTTGAGTTGGAAAAACCTGAGCGATATTCCGTTTTGAAGGAGGGAAAAAATGAGCATACTACTGGACATAGAACGAGACCTATAAGGTTTTAAAAACCTTATAGGTCTGGGCGCTATAGAATAAAATGTCCTGTAAAGAGCTGCAAGAGTCATCCTGCGTCTTGCTTTGTATGTCGGATCGTTTATTTCAACGCCACCAGCCAGTTGGCGATTTTCGTCATATCTGCCTTGGGTACTTTTTGCGCGACCATAGGCGGGTAGCCTGGCCAGTTGGCGGGTTCCGGTTTGCCGACCAATTGCGTGATACGTTTGGCAGAATATTTTTTGGCGGCAATGGCCGGCCAGATCGGACCTACTAATTTGCGGGCGACATGGTGGCAGGCCGTACAGCCGTACTTATCAAGCAGCGATTGCACATCTGCAGGAATAACCGGGTCGGCTGCAGCTGGAGCGGCAGGTTTGGATGCGGGCGTAAATGCCGCCAAAAGCAGCACAATCGGGAGGAGAGCAAATATTTTTTTCATGTTTGAACTGGTTGTGTGGTATAAATATATCCACGCTGATAAATACTCCTGCAAAAATGCAGAAGTTTTATCTGAGTAGCGGGTTATAAGTTTCTCTTTTTCAATTCTTTAACAGCAACATCTACTTATTCGGATTTTTTGCCGCTTCCACCCATGGATTTACCACGCAAGCTTCGCCCGAACATTCCAGCGCCTCCCGGAGGAAAAAACGCATCGTATCGCGCTGTGCCCAGTAAATATTATGCCGGGCGGAATCCAGCGTCACATACGTCACCGCCGTATGCGGCGCGAGTTGCCGGTACGCATGATCGGCATTGGAAGGATAGATCAGGCCGTCTTTGTTGCCATGCAGAATCCATACGGGACATTTGATACGGCTCCAGCCATCCTGAATGGTTTCCAGCGATTTGGAATGGGCATATTTTTCCTTGGTTGCTACCCGCGCCCATTTGGGAAATACCACGCCCAAAGGCGAGTGTACCCAGCGGGCGATTTTCGGCGTGCGCTCTGCATAAGGCTGCACTGATGCCGATTGAAGAAACAAGGATCGAATCTGGTCGGAATGATCCATGGCTAACTTGGCGGCTACAGAACCGCCGTACGAGGTGCCGCACAATACCACCGGGCCATTTTCCGCTAATTTTTTCAACAGCGGCGCTATGATGTCGGCCTGTTGCGCAATGGAAACTACTGCTTTGCCATAATGGGATTTTCCATAACCAGGGCGATCCACCGCAACCAGGCGCGTATGGTTGTAAACAGAGGAGTCGCGAAACAGGGCGCTGAATTTCACCATCGAACTGGGCGCGCCATGTAGCAACAGCGTGACGGGCAGCGAATCGGCGCCGATGGTCCAGCCCCGAAGGATGTACGTGCCGGAACGGAAATAAAAAATAGTGGGTTGTACCGCTTCTTCGGCAAATGTTTTCCAAATCTGGCGGTCAGAAGAGGTCATTTTCCAGACGCTAAAGTGCGGCGGAAACCGCCGACTACAGGAAGAGAGCAATAAGATAAACAAAAGTGCAGCGGTTGGGACTATACAAGATTTCATACTTTGCACAACGCGTGAATGCGCTGCTTGTTTTTCAAAACCATTGTCGTTTTCCGGCGTTTGTCTTGTTATTCGTCCATGAGCAACTTTTTAGACATACATACCCACTTTCCGACCGGAAATGTTGAGATAACAGAAGTGGAAAACCTCCGATTCGGGCAGCTCGCTTCGGGCCGGACAAGGTATTGCTCCGTCGGCCTGCACCCCTGGTACCTGAAAGCCGACGGATTTAATTCTGAAAAGCAATGGCTGGATCAGCAGTCCGTTTTACCCGGCGTTTGCGCGATCGGTGAAGCCGGGCTGGATAAGGCATGCGACACGCCCTGGCTTTTGCAGGAGGCGGCATTCCGGTACTGTATCGGTATTTCTGAAACGGTTCAAAAGCCGCTCGTGATTCACTGCGTCCGGGCTTTCAACGAAGTGATACAAATCAAAAAACAACTCAAACCCAATCAGACATGGATTTTTCACGGCTATAATAAACACCCCGATACTGCCCGTATGCTGTTGCAGGAAGGCTGCTTCCTGTCCTTCGGCGCGGCCTTGCTGAAACCCGAAAATCACAGCGCCCAAGCCCTGCAACAAACGCCGGAGGATCGTTTTTTCCTGGAAACCGACGATGAAAAAGAGGTTGATATTGCCGCCGTTTATGAACGGGCAGCCCTGTTGCGGGGTATCTCTATTGAACAATTGAAAGTGCTGATGGGCAAAAACGCAAGGACTTTCTTAGGAATGATGAATGATGAATGATGAATGATGAATGATGAATGATGAAAAAAATCTAATTTATTGCAAATCAACACTTTAAAAGAAGTATAAAATTCACTTCACCTGTCGGGCCAAATATTCATCATTCATCATTCATCATTCATCGTTCATCATTCATCGTTCATCATTCATCATTCATCATTCATCGTTCCTCATTCATCATCCCTCATTCCTATTTTTATGCTTCCGAATCCGTCGCGGATTATTCCAGAGCACAAAACCGCTGACAGAAAGCAATATCAAACCGGAAGCAACAATCGTGGTATATGTCAGTTTTACCTGATCGGATGCTGTTTTAAAATAATAGTCGAGAATGGAGCCGTCGTGAATTTTTTCAATGAAATCGGAACGGCGGGTGGCACGGGACAACAAGGCTCCGCTGCGGCAGTCGATTTGAAGTTCTGTAAAATGATGCAGGAAAACGATCTTGGCGACTCCTTTTTGGGGCCTGATGTCGATGCGGTCTATTTCAGGGGAAGCCTGCAAACTATCCCGGGCATAATCCTGTGCAATACGCTGGATACTGTCGAGTGACAACCATTCGGATGCTGTAATACCGGAACCTTTTTGAGTGGGTGGAAGCAGTGCCATATTTTTTTTCCAGCCCAGCAACAGGCCGGTACAGCCGATCAGGAACATAAATACAAACAAAGGAACCGCAACCCATTTGTGCAGTTTTCGGTAAAATCGTGTTTTCCGGGCGATGTGTTCTGTTTTTGTTGTCAATAGTAGTTATCGGTTATTAGTTATCAGTGCAAAATTGCAAAACTATCACAAACTCTGCATGCAACAACTTGATTTGCTTATTATCGGCGGCGGGCCAATCGGTCTGGTCTGTGGCCTGGAAGCGCAAAAGGCGGGACTGCAATACCTCATCATTGAAAAGGGAACTCTAGTCAATTCCCTGTACCACTACCCTGCCAATATGACTTTTTTCTCCACCTCCGAACGTCTGGAAATCGGCGATATTCCGTTTGTTTCCAACAACGCCAAACCCACCCGATCGGAAGCGCTGGAATACTACCGCAGGGTGGCGGAGTCAAAAAAACTACAGTTGAATCTCTATGAAGAAGTGCTGCGTGTAGAGCGACAAACACCTGATTTTCAAATATTTACCAATAAAAATACCTATCAGGCCAAACGGATTGTACTGGCAACGGGCTTTTACGATATTCCGGTTCGACTGGGCATAGAAGGCGAAGACTTGCCTAAAGTGACGCATTATTACCAGGAACCGCACGCATATTATCGGCAAAAAGTAGTGGTCGTAGGCGCCAATAATTCAGCGGTCGATGCAGCCTTGGAAACCTGGCGCAAAGGCGCCGAAGTGACGATGGTGGTGCGCAGCGAAGAGATTGGAACACGCGTCAAATACTGGGCGCGACCCGATATTGTGAACCGTATTCAGGAAGGTTCTATCCACGCTTATTTTAATTCCGAGCTGCGGGCCATCCGCCGGCAGGACGTGGATATCGAAACGCCGGAAGGTCTGATTACCATTGCCAATGATTTTGTGGTGGCCTCCACCGGTTACCAGCCTAATCTCGATTTTTTGCGGGCCCTGGGCGTGCAACTCAGCGAGGACGGGCGTTTTCACCCGCAATACAACCCGGAAACGCAGGAATCAAATGTCCCGGGGCTTTACCTGGCCGGCGTGGTTTGCGGCGGCATGGACACGCATGTATGGTTTATTGAAAATTCGAGGGTACATGCGGAGCAGATCATTGCTCATGTGTGTCGTGTTTAGTGTGTTTAGTGTGTGGTGTTTAGTGTTTAGGGGGCTTCGCTTTTGGCAATAGTGGAGTAATTTATGCGAAAGCCATGTGGTACCACCTCAACCATCAAACCTTTCAAACCATCAAACCACCCAAACCACCCAAACCTGACTATATTAATTCTTCTTCAGCTTGTCATACGCCGGTATAATTGTCGGAATCATCCCGGTTTGTAAAGCGTGCCAAAGAAATACGAAGAACTCTTCCTGCCTGTTTCGCACGTGGTAAATAGTTCCTGTCTTGAAGGGCGTGGAAGCATCATTATCCAGCATATTGTCTTCCTTTACAAATAGATCCGCGAGTTTTGTCAAAAGTCTCCGGGCCTTACGGTTGTCTTCCCGCATGACCTTTACCTGCAAGTCTTTGTAGTGCATTTTTACCGTACCACGCGCCACGCCGTTCCGGACAGATGAGTTGATCTCCGTTTTTTGCATGTACCCCGTTTCAATCATTACGTTTTTATGACTGATAACCGGATTGAGGGCGGCCAAAGGAAAATTGCGTATAATAGCAGTGTAATCGACCTGTAAAGTGGGCGACAACAGGGCAAAACGCATATTCATTTTGATAGGCGAACGGTTCATAAATTTCGACTCCACCCATAATTCAAACGGGCGCCGGTCGTCCATCAGCGTGGAATCATTGGTCAAATTATTCGCCGTGACGTAGGTATGATTAAAGGTGATCAAAAAATCGGCTTCCGGCTCCTTGGTAGTCACACCGATGTCGCAATCTTTCATCACTATATTTTTGATATTGAACAGCCCGGTTATTTTTTTAACGGCCTCATTCGGCAGAATTTTCCGGTAAGGCAGCGGTAGGGATTTATTGCTGGTGAGGATCAATTTAGCCTGCACGACTTGCAGGGTATCCGCACTGAAATAGTTGTGCCGCAGCAAGCTGTCCATATCGAAACCGGTCAGGGTCATTTCCGGGCAGATGAATGCAATATATGCCTTTCGGAAGGGTTGCCGCCTGAAAAATTCCTGCTCGGTCTGAAGCGGCGCCACAGAAAATTGACGAAACGAAATCTTGCGGCTATTTTTTGACAGGTAAAAACTGTCCAATGAAACCACGTGCGTACCCGAGCTGCTTCGCGTTTCTAACTGCCCCAATTGCAGTGCAATGTCTTTGCAAAAAGTAATCTCGGCAGATGCTGTGTCCACGTCGACCTGACTGAATAAAAGATTCACATCGGTCAAATGCTGTTGCGCGGTGTCGCGATCCTGTATAGTATAAAGCTTAACATCCGCATGATTAATAGATATTTCATTGATTTTCAATGCTTTTGCTATCGGAGAAATAAGATCGGGCAATTTCGTCAATGGGTGCTTTGCTACGGAATCGCGTTGCGTGGTGTCGCGCTGCCGAATGATATGCAGGATGGGACGTTGCATGTTGATTGCCCGCAAATCGATCTTTTGAGAGAACATATAACGAAGCACTTTTACATCCAGGATGTCCACAGTTTGGACAGACATCTGAACAATAGGCGGGAATGAGTCGGGCCAGGTATGACGGAGAGCCGCCCATTTCGCAGTATCGGTTGTTATTGCAATATCAGAGGCTTTCAGTACGCCGCTCCAGATATTCAGGTAGGTGTTCCCGACAGAGAGGGAATACAAGCCTTCACTGTTTTGTACTGAAAAACGTTCTATTTCCTTCTGAATACGCCATTTTGCATAATAATTTAACGAAAAAGCAGATATGATGCAGATTCCAAGTAGTGCTATAAGGACGCGCCTAATCCAACGATTTTTTTTCATATTCTTATTTCTGTTACATCCGGTTTATAGCGGATTATTACCACTGCTTTCTTAACTATCAACGTTCCCAACCTCTCAACTTTCAGTATACAACAGCGCCATGCCTGCGGGGTTGCAAATATCGAATGCAGAAAAAAACAGCATCCATGTATCTGAATTGCAAAGGATGTATTTCAAATCGTCGTTGCGGGTATATTGTCGGGGTGATTTCGAGTCACCTCGACAATATACATCGTGCGCTGCCAGGCGACAATTTGAAATGCACCCACAACAAACGATTTTCGCAGATGTGTCATGTCGGTAAACATAATGGGGTGTCTCATACCTTATAAATGAGGAACAAATACCTCATTTTGTATCATTTTGACACCATGCCGGGCTGGCATATATTTTGAAAATTATGCTATATCAAGAATTGCTTAAGCAATGTCGAACCTTAATTACTCATCAATAAATTTTTCAACATGCAAAACAATAATGAAGCACTCGCGAATACATTGAATGAATTGATCCGCATCAATTTTGACCGTGTTTATGGTTATGAAAAAGCAGCGGCAGAAACAGAGCAAGTGGATATTGACCTGAAAGCTATTTTTAATGAATATGCCGATATGAGCCGCGGATATATTACGCACTGGCAACAGCAGGTTCGCTCTTTGGGAGAAGAACCATCATCGGATTCCACTGTACGTGGCAAAGTTTACCGTGTATGGATGGATGTGAAATCTGCCGTCACCAATCACGACCGCGAAAGTATCCTTAATTCATGTGCTTACGGGGAAGAGGCCGCTATAGAGGCATACGAAGAGGCACTCTCCATGAGCACTCATTTGCCCGATGAACACCGGCTGGAAATTGTCAATCAAAAAACCAAACTTCAGGCTGCGCATAAGAGCATTGAAATGTACGCCAACGTAAACGAAAAAATCGGTCGATAAGTAGTTATTAGTGCTGATAATCAAGTATTTATAATAAATTTAATCTAAATAAATATCGAAGAAGTACTTAGCTTAAGTTATATTTGCCTATTACCCTTTTTCTAATACTATGAGGGGTGTCTCATCTATCTTTTGAGACACCCTCTCTTTTTTTATATACATCAACTTATAAATATCTCCGGAGCATCCAGGCATTTTTCTCCTGGGTTTGAAGCAATTAAATTAAGACGCCACCAAGAAACAGTGTTACAAACCCACCCATTGTATTAAACCTTCCACAACATGGGTCATTTTTTCCCCAAATCGGTCTGGTATAATGTTTTTATAAAACAGATTAGTACAACCTTCCAGGCCAATAATACGTAAAAAAACCAGGCTGAAAAAGGCAAGATTCGTTAAAAACCGCTCTCCACCTCAAAACACTATTTCATATTTTTGTTAACACAGGCATTGTCCGGATATAATTCCTGACAGCGCTCTACAACTTTATTTTTATGAAAAAGCAAATGTTTTATTTCGGTTCTCTAATGACAGCACTTTCCACTTTATCTGGTTGTGAAGCAATAGCCGGAATATTTAAAGCGGGTGTTTGGTCCGGTATCCTCCTGGTAGTTCTGGGGATCGCATTAATTGTCTTTCTGATTTCAAAATTGGTCAAAAAGTAGTGTGCGTAAGGATTTATTGCACTTAATTTTTTTCATTAACCCAATAGCGTTTAAGTACTTCGTCAATATTAGATTAGATTGATTGTAAATGCTTGATTATCAGCACTAATAATCAATAACTAATAACGAATAACTACTTTTTAAAAAGACGCTTACATAAATTGACTTTTATTATGAAACGTACCATTGGAATCATTCTGGTTATTGTAGGTATTTGCGCAGGAGTTTATGCCCTAACACGCCACAATGAAGAAAAAACACTTGTCGAAATCGGCGATTTGGAGATCAAACAAGGCGACAAAAACCCGGGAGAAAATACGATGATATACTATATCATTGCAGCTGTAGGAATTATTGGCGGCGGCTTTATGCTTGTTTCCAAAAATCGCGGCGTATAGTTTTTTAGTGATCGCCCAAAAAGTGAGCAGTGAAATTTGATAAAGTTTCTGCGTCCCGTTCGTCGCTCAAATCTTTGTCTTCTCCATTGGCAACTCGTCTTTCCGGCTCCACTCCTGTAAAGAAGCATCGTATAATTTGAAACGGTAGCCCAGCAAACGCCCCGCGATATAGAGCACGCTTGCTGTTTGTCCGATAAAACAGTACGTCACAATTTCCTTGTTTTTGTCGGGTACAACCGGCGTAAAGTAAGCCTCCAACTGATCCATAGGTTTGAATAAATTGAGGCTGTCCACCATATCCGTATAGGGAATATTCAGCGCGCCGGTGATATGGCCGTCGCGCGGATTCCCGGTCAGATCGCCGTCGTAAAAACGTTTCATGCGCGCATCCACCACCACTGCGGTGTCGGAATACAGCGATTGCAGCACATAATCCTTGTCGACGATCAGGTTGTCAAATCGGACTTTATAATTGCCTTTTTTAACGAGCGGAATGTCTTTGGTCACCGGAAATCCCGCTTTTTTCC
>JAYSZC010000725.1:0-3354 GCA_043738235.1 Lewinellaceae bacterium
ATTCCAGCCTGAAACACCCCCCGATAACTGATAACCGATAACTGATAACCATTTCGGGAGAACGAATGACCATCTTTTCCCAATTCCAGCCTGAAACACCCCCTGATAACTAATAACTGATAACTGATAACCAACTCAAAGGTAGACATTTTCTCTTCCCGGATTAAACCAGCGTCCATTTACACTGTCATAAGTATACAAATTGAAACTATTGCAACAGACCGCTACGAATAAACCGGTATCAGACGAACAGATCATGGAATTGCTGCGATCGGAGCAGGGCTTTGAAAGGGGCTTCCGGCAGCTGATGGCGCAATACCGCGAGCGATTGTACTGGCATATTCGCCGGATGGTGCTGCTGCATGAAGATGCGGATGATGTGTTGCAAAATACGTTTATCAAGATATATCGCGGGGTGTTGCAGTTTGAAGGAAAATCAAAATTGTACACCTGGATGTACCGGATTGCGACCAACGAAGCTATTTCGCACTTGCAAAGTAAAGCGCGCAACGCTTCCGAATCCATAGACGATACGCTGACCGCCATGAGCAACCGCCTTCAGGCCGACGAGTGGTTCGACGGAGATGCACTAGAGGTAAAACTTCAAAGAGCCATTGCAGAACTTCCTGAAAAACAACGCATTGTATTCAATTTGCGCTATTACGACGAAATGCCTTACGAACAAATGTCGGCGGTGCTGTCTACTTCAACCGGTGCATTGAAAGCATCTTTTCACCACGCCGTTAAAAAAGTGGAAGCGGCTTTCCGCGAACTGTGAAGCATCATAAAACGAAATACCAACCGAACGAAAAATGTGTGCTATGAATAAGCATGAATCATTAGAAGAAGAACTGAAATCGCTGTCACCCTGGCTACGGGACCAGTCTCGCAAACCCTCTGGTATGCAGTTGCCTACGGGATACTTTGAAAACCTGGAAGCTGCGGTATTTGACCAAATAGAGGCGCAAAACCTGCAACGCTCGGGGCTGACAGCCAGGAAAGGCGGCATGTTGCGCAGTATCCTGCGGCCCCGTATGTGGGCTGCCGCAGCGGCTGTTGCAGCTATTGCCGTGGCCTGCTGGTGGATGTTGCGCCCGCAAACCGTCGCCGTCCTGCCAGTCGATACCTACGCCGAAGCCCTGACCGACGAAGACATAGAAGCATATCTGTTGGAAAATATCACGGAGTTCGATGCCGGGCAACTGGCTTCTATCAGCGAATTTACCGAACAAACACCGAATCCCGTCCCCGCTCCCGGCAATTCGGCTAAAACGACGGATGATATTTCTCCCGAAGAACTGGAGAATCTTTTGCAACAAATGAGCGAGGAAGAACTGGAATCATTACTTTAAATAAAAGGGCAAAATTGCAAAGAGCAAAAGGCAATGTAAATCAATGAGTTACAGAAGATTTAGTTTAGACTAAATTCTTTGCAAATGCTTGATTATCAACACTGATAACCAATAACTAATAACGAATAACTACTTATGAATAAGCTCTTCAAACAAAGCCTGTGGATCATCCTGCTTTTCAGCGCCTGCAGTGTGGCGGCTGTGGCGCAGCGCGGCCCGGAAGTCCGCGACAAAAAAGTACAAGCATACCGGGTGGCCGTTTTTACGGAAGTACTCAACCTGACACCTTCTGAAGCGGAGGGGTTCTGGCCCGTTTTTAACGAGTACCTGGACAAACGCGAAGAAATACAGGCGCAACTCAAACCCACCGCGCAATTGGACGGAATGAACGACACCGAGGTAGATGACTACGTGAAAAAATACTTCGAACTCCGGCAGCGCGAACTCGATCTGGAAAAAGACCTCGGACAACGGCTGCGGAAGGTGTTGCCCCTGCGGAAAATTGCCAAAATCCCCGTCGCCGAACGCGAGTTCCGGGAAGCATTGGTCAAAAAATTACAGGAAAATCGCCAGAAAAGAATGGACAGACAAGGGCGGAACTAAGAAGGCAAGCAGGCAGAATACCCTTCGTTTGGTATAAAGAGTCGCCGGTAAATGACAACCCGGCGACTCTTTTTGTAATATATCCGCCGCTTCCTGCTAATTTGCCACCGCTTCGTAAAAAGATGTTGTCAGTAGCGCGTGCCTGAAGTTATCTTCGTCCCAGTTTTCTCATAGTATGTTTTGATTTTCCTACTGCTGTCCTTCTGGCAGTAGGATTTTTTTTAGACAATTAACGGCCCCCGCCTGTATATCATCCTCGGTTATGGCACTTGGCGCGACGATTTATTGATCGTCGCGCCGGGTGCGGGAGCCTTTCCACCAACTTTTCCGTTTCTACTGCGTTCTTTGTGACAGGCTTAATCCTGTTTACATGATGTCGCATACTCCATATCTCAAGATTTTTTTTGCCGTAGCTTTGTTGCTGCTCGCCTGGGTTTCTTACGGGCAGGTGCAGCGCGGCGCTTATCGCACCATGCTCAAAACGCTGCTCAGCCACAGTGTGCCCGAAATGGGCATCCAGGAAGCTGCCCGGGACAGCGCCGGCGTGGTGTTTCTCGATGCCCGGGAACCCCGAGAATTTGAGGTAAGCCATATTGCAGGCGCTATACCGGTGGGATACGACCATTTTGATGTGAGCCAATTGCCCGCGCTTGACAAAGATGGGCAGGTGGTCGTGTATTGTTCGGTGGGTTACCGCAGTGAAAAAATTGCCGAAAAACTGCTGGCTGGCGGTTTCAAAAATGTCTCCAACCTCTACGGCGGCATTTTTGAGTGGGTCAATCAGGGCCATCCTGTTGTCAATGGAACAGGCGCTACGCAGGAAGTGCATGCCTACAGCCGGAGCTGGGGTGTTTGGCTGCGGAAGGGGAAGAAAATATACAGGTGATAGAAGTGAGAAGTGAGAGGGTGAGAGGTGAGAGTCCGTAGATTACACCGCTTCGCATTTGGGAATGCTAAAAGCAAAGAGGTGTAATCTACGGACTCTCACCCTCTCACTTCTCACTTCTCACTTCTATATTGTTCCGCGTAGTAAGCCTGATACGCCCCCGTAATTACATGCCGGAGCCATTCCTCATGCTCCATGTACCACTGCACGGTTTGACGGAAACCTTCTTCAAAGCGAATAGAAGGCTCCCAGCCCAGTTCATCGCGCAATTTGGAAGCGTCGATGGCGTAGCGGCGATCGTGCCCCGGGCGGTCGGCCACAAAAGTGATCAGTTGGCGGGCAGAGCCTTGCGGACGGCCCAGTAATTCATCGACGATATCGCAGAGTTGCTGCACGAGGTCGATGTTTTTCCATTCATTGTTGCCACCGATGTTGTAGGTCTCCCCTTTCCGGCCATTGTGAAAAATCACATCGATGGCCGAAGCGTGATCTTTTACCCACAGCCAGTCGCGG
>JAYSZC010000726.1:0-8704 GCA_043738235.1 Lewinellaceae bacterium
ATACGGTCACCTTCGATGCGGAACCGACGGATACCCCTTTTTTCAGGGTGGGCGTGTTCGTGACAAAACCGAAATAAATAAGTAAAATGGCAAAATTGCAAACATGAGTCATCCCTAATTTATGAATGATTCTATTGGTCAAAGGAGTCTATAGGCGGATGAAATCCGCGATCCGCGATAATTCAGTCAACTCTACGTTGGGAAAATTCGCGAAACTCCGCCGCATTCGTGTCATCCGCGCGACTATTATTCCTACGAGGGGAAAATTCGTCCTCTCTCTCTGCCAAGTAAATGGAGTGAAATCGCGCCGTGGAGTGGACTGATATGTCCCTCGTAGGAATAATAGTCGCGCGGATGACACGAATGCGGCTGATTTGTACGGATTTTCCCGCTTTAGAGTTGACTGAATTATCGCAGATCGCGGATTTCATCCGCCCGTAGACTCTTTGCAGGGTAACAAAATTCGGAATGACTCATGTTTTGTTTTTTGCCCTTTTCAATTTTCAATTTTGCCCTTTTACCTACGCTTCAGCGTCGTAGTAAAGTCACATCCCCGCTGTACTCCACTACCCTTCCGTCCGAAACTCAATATCCGCCCTCCAGACAAACACCCCTTCGTCGAGCATTTTCCCGCGAAAGTCGGTACCATCCCAACGCAGGGCTTCGGATCCCGGCAATTCGTTGTCCCGGCGAAAAACCAGTTCGCCCCAACGGTTAAAAATGTCGAGCCGCCGGATCAGGGTGACGCTTTTGGAAGGGAACAGTGTAAAGGCATTGTTGATGTCGTTACTGGAAATATCCTGCCGGAAAACATTGGGGGCGTACACATCCAGCCTCGGCAAAATAGTGAGGCGGGCGGAATCAGTTCCCGGACAGCCGCGTTCGTCCGTAACCTGGAGCGTATAAAGGGTATTCTGCATGGGCATGGCGATGGGCGTAGGACACGAAGTGCAGGAAAGACCTTCAGGCGGCTGCCACAGATAACTCGTCAGCACGAAATCTGTCGTGGCTTCCAGCGTCAATGAATCGCATACGAGGAGTTCCCGGTCGCCGCCGATGGAGAGTAGCACGGGCGGCGGATCGAGCAGCCGGACAGACATGGGGAACTGGCAGCCCAAAGAATCTGCAACCGTCACCGTGTACACTCCCGCGCCGAGGCTGTCGAAAGACGCCTGTGCCTGTGCCGGGCCGTCGTTCAGACTGAAATCGACCTGTCCGGAACCGCCCTGAACGTTTAAGACCTGGATTCGTCCGTCTAAGTAGCCATAGCAATGCGGATCGTTTGCGTTGGCTTCGGCGCTTAGTTCGACCTCATACACATACAAACTATCGGTCGCCGGACAGTCATTCGCCGACGTAACGGTCACGGCATACCAGCCGGGCGCCGGCGCTTCAATATCAGCCGATTGCGCGCCCGTCGACCATTGGTACCGGGCAAACGCACCCGCTTCCAGTATGGCCGGAGCGTCATTACAAACGATCGTATCCGTTCCGCCGATGACGAAATCCGACAGGTCGTCCAGCATCAGTTCCACGGGCAAAGACACGGCCCGGCAATGCGGCAGTGCGAGGTTCGCCAGGCCGCCGGCCACGACGAGCCGGTATTGCTCGCCTTCTGTGGGTTGCGCAACTGTATGGCTCAGGTTATTGCCGTTTGGCGTCTGTTCCCAGCTGTTGTTTGCGGGGTTTAGGGATTGCCATTCGTAATATGCCGGCGTATACGGCGAATTAGCCAAAGCAGCGTTCAGCGTAAGCGACTGACCGGCGCAAAAAAAAGCCGTGGCGGGCACATTGATGTCGGGTCCGCAGGCGCGGAAAGAGATATTGTCGATGGCCAGGTCGTTGCCATAACCGCCTGGCGCTTCGTTGCGCAGGCTCAGGGTAACCTCCGTGACGCCGGGATCGGTGGAAAAGGAAAAGCGGTAGCTGCGCCAGGTAGCGTCCACCGCTATTTCACTGGTAGTGCACACCGTAGCGCCATCGATTTCGAAGGCCACATGGGGTTGAATAAACACGCCGGCGCCAGGCGTATTCATCGAAATGACGTCGATGGAAAACTCATACAGTGTATTTTCACAAACCGGCACCAGTTTCCGGTAAAAAAGTCCGGGCTGGAAACTGGCATTCACCACCATCATGTATCCGAAAGGTTCCGGGCCGTTGTCTTCAATATCGATCCACAAACCGGCGGCAAAAGAGCCCCAACTACTCGTATTGTTGGTGATGGTGTAAGAACCGTCGCCGGGCGGCGGATGCTGGATGTAACTGTAGCCCGGTGCAATACCCGGATTGACAGCCACTACATTGGGTACGCCAAAACCAAAATCACCGTCGGGAAATATGTTTTCACCCAGATCACCCGAACAAGTGCTGATACAGGCGCTGCGGGGAGTTGCGCCGGTTTGTGCCAGGACGGGTATCCCCCACCCTATTGACAACAAAAGATACCCGGCAATTTTTAGTGGAACGATCATCTGACAAAAGTACAATGTGGGGTGGGATATACGCAAGGGGAAGTTGGTTTGGGGGAAAGAATGGGGTAAGGGAGTGGTTGAAAATGTTGCGATAGGATAAAAAATCCGCTGAATAGTTTGGAAATTTGAATTAAACCGTTATTATTGCAGGCTCAAATAAATGCCAGATGAAACAAGATTTTCCCTGTTGTTTTTCAGAACACCCGTTGCGTGTATCCAGCCAGCTTGGTTAGATACACGCAATTGCTATGTACGCCAATGGTGTTCGGGAGTTGCGTGAAGCCAACCAAATTGGCTGGTTTTACGCAACTGGCGGGTGCAGGAAAGACGTTGACAAAGCGGGTTTTCACGCAGTAGCGCCTATAGGGGGGATTGACGGCAAACCATAGTTAGCGACGATTAAAGAACAATACTAAATAAAGTTCAACAAATGAACAACCATATTATAATATTTATTCTCATTGTTACTGTATTGTGCCAATCTTCTTGTAAGAATTCAAAAAAAGAGATTAACTCACCTTCTCTAGAAGGTCATGATGTGGATACAAAATATGTAAACATTAATTCAGACCTAATAAATAAGTGGAAAGAAAAAAAATTGTTTGAATATTATTCTGACGATTCAATTATCACTATCCCTGATAGTTTGTGGAAAAAGCGAAAATGTGAAAGTTTTGGGTACAGCATTGAAATGCCAGGGAAAGACATAAGGGGTGATGAGGATATGCAACCAGAAGTAAATTTTAATTATAACACTTATACGTGTGGCGGTGTTACAGCCATTGATTTTCTATTAGAACAATCTAATCCACAATTATACTTTAGTACTGTTAGATTTTCGATTATTAGTTCATTATTGCCTAAGATGCCTGCTGAAAAAATAAAAATATACAAAAATTATATTTTTTACGTTGCAACAGAAGGGTCATCTGGAATTTCTTATAGTGGAAAATGTGATACAATATTTTATAATAAAGATTCTAAAAAAAATGGATTTGAAATAAAAGACATTAAATTTTCATACTTACACCCGTATGCAGCAAAGATTTCTCTTGAAGTGCCTTCACAACGAAAATGCCATGAATACTATAGAGTAATGGTAAGAAATGGAATTGAACATAGACTCTCTGTCATTTGCTGTTCCACTGGCGATTGGAATTATATTTTTTCAGACGGTGAAGAAAAATCGGTGACTATTTATCGTGAAAGATTAAATAAAAAATATGCAGAACGATTTTTTAATTCTTTTAGGCAATATAAAAACCCTGAAGATAAATTTAATACTTTTTACCCCGATGCAACATGGCGAGATTTACCTCCATTTCGAAAATAATAAAATGCCGCTAACTAAGTACTGCCGAAAATTGCTCCTAAACGTCGCACCTTCGGCAGCACAAACGTTCGTCGCAATGAAAAAAATAATATTATAAATAAGAATTGTGATTTTTTTTGGCTGATAGTTGAAAATTTGGATAAATAAGATTTGAGCAGGGCATTCGTCCCGAAAGATATCCGCTTCGTTTTTGCTGATATAACTCACATTACGCAGTCTGGCTAAATGCCTGTTACGGAAGGTTTTTTGAATGGTGAATGTCGAATACGAATGTCGAATGTTGAAGTCACGTAGCGTGCACCGAACCACTATTGAAGAGGAAAAAGATATGGCCTATTTGTTTACTTTTTAAGAGCAGATGATGTCGCCTGCGTGATGTGAGCTGGTAAATTGTTTGAACCACGTGGCACTCGTCCGTCCACCTTGCCAACAACACAAAAACCATCCGGGCATACCCCTTTCTACGGTCGGCGGGGCATATCTGTTGAAAACAGCCGACCATCCACCTTATTTTTTAGAAAACATGGCAATTGATCTTCGGGACATCCCTGATGCTGTCCAAAACTACCTCAACACAAAAGTCGCCATCTCCATCGGCCCCATTCTGGACGTCGGCCTACAGGTCGGCCCCAGCGAAAATTTTTCCTTCGTCATCACCGTGACCAACGCAAACACCCTCAACGGCGGCGTGGAACTGATGGGCGTGCAATACAGGGTTGAATTGGGCAATGGTTTGGCGGCGCAGATCAAGGCCCCCGCTTCGGGCGGAACCTCTACCGACCTTTCCGGCGATGCTTTGGCCGCGGGCGCCTCCACCCACGGATTTATCTTTACCCCCTCGGGCGCCCTCGCAAGGCTCGGCGTCGGTAATACGGATTCCTTGACCGTCACCGGAAAAGCCGCCGGAACGGAGGCAGGTGGCAGCACCAGCATCTCCGTGCGCGTCATTGCCAATGTGGACACCGCAAAGCTGTTCCCACGGGCCGATACGCCCAACGCGACCAAAACATTGAGGATTATCGGCTAAAACACACCGCAGTAGTTAAATACTCACATTACTCAGTCTGGCTAAATGCCGGTTACGGAGGGTTTTTTGAATGGTGAATGTCGAATACGAATGTCGAATGTTGAAGTCAGGTAGCGTACACCGAACCACTAACCACTATTGAAGAGGAAAAAGACATGGCCTATTTGTTTACTTTTTAAGAGCAGATGATGTCGCCTGCGTAATGTGAGTAAATAAGAGTTTGGCGTGGCTGATAGTTGTAAAACTTGGAAAATAAGATTCGAGCGGGGCATCCGCCCCAAAAAATTCCGCTCCGATTTTGCTGGTAATAAATAAGGGTTTTTTCTTGGCTGCTAGTTGAAAACTTGGAAAATAAGATTCGAGCGGGACATTCGCCCCAAAAAATTCCACTCGGATTTGACAAATAATATAAATAAGGATAACGGCTTTGGCTTGGCTGATAATTGAGAAAAGACTAAAATTTCATCTTATGAACCTACAAAAATTTGAGGACGAAGTTGAATCATTCAAGTCCTTCATGGAAAAAAACGGGCCGAATGCGCCTCGCGCAAGAGGTGATTATGTGTCCAGATTGAGATACCTTATCAACGAAGGCTTTGAAATTAATGGCCAATTGACCGAGGAATTGGTTGTCAAAATAATTGAAGATTTAGAGAATCCTGTCAAAATTAGAACCCGCCACAAATCGGAGAAAGGTATTGGCAGTTTAGGATCAGCATTAAGAAAGTATCTTTCATATGTTGAGTATAAGAAAATAGCGAGGGCGAAAAACGGCGGGGGTAAGTAAAGGTTTCGCCTCGCCAGGTATTGACCCCATCCCAACATTCCCCAACCCCGCCCCCGCGTCAGCCTCTTTTTCGACCTGCCACCAATGTACAACGGAATGTCGCCTACTATTAAATGTATTCTTTCAGGCAATGAATTTTAGTGGATAAACTGTGTTGGGTAAGCACAAAAATATCCTGTTGCACGTTTGCAGCAGGTCAAAAAAAGACACTGCCGCAGCGCTGGGCGCGGGTGCGCTAGGGGAAGTAGGAGTACCTTTCAGGACGGAACAGTTTCTTCCTGCGGTGAAAAAACAAAAAATTCACCGCAAATTTGCGGTAAATAATTCGTATATTTGCCGCAAATTGATTTGAAATAATGGCAAGATACATTTATGAACATAAAAACTGGACAGACTTTATCTGGGTGGACAAAGCCATTAATGTGATGTTTGGCGAAGTTCGGTTCATGCAAGGCAAAATTATCGGACAAATGAACGCTCTGGGCTTTTCTGCCAAAGAGGAAGCCACTCTTACCGCCTTGACCTTAGACGTAGTAAAATCATCGGAAATAGAAGGAGAATTGCTCAATTATGACCAGGTACGTTCATCTATTGCGAGGCGTTTGGGTATGAACAGCGCTGGGCTTGTGCCAAGTAACCGCCACATAGAAGGTGTGGTAGAAATGATGCTCGATGCTACACAACGACATACGCTACCCTTAACCGAAAAACGTTTGTTCGGTTGGCACGCAGCGCTTTTTCCCACAGGGTATAGCGGACCATATAAAATAGAAGTAGGGCGATACCGCACAGGTGAAATGCAAGTGGTTTCAGGTGCAATAGGTAAAGAAAAAGTACATTATGAAGCTGTATCCGCCAAACTTGTAAAAGTAGAAATGGACAAGTTTTTGGATTGGTTCAATAACGACAACAGTCTTGACCTCGTCTTAAAGGCCGCCATAGCCCATTTTTGGTTTATCATCATTCACCCTTTTGATGACGGAAACGGTCGAATTGGTCGTGCAATATCCGATATGTTACTTGCCCGTGCCGAAGGTAGTGGCGAACGATTTTATAGTATGTCGAGCCAAATTTTAGTAGAACGCAAACGCTATTACGAAGTATTACAAAAAGTGCAACACAGCACGGGTGATATTACCGAATGGCTTGAATGGTTTTTACATTGTCTTAAAAACGCAATGCTTGCCACCGAAAACACCACGCAAAGAATATTGCGTAAAGCCGAATTTTGGAAACTGCACGAACATACCTCTATAAACGAACGTCAACGTTTAATACTCAACAAACTTTTTGATGGATTTGAAGGCAAACTGCAAACCTCAAAATGGGCAAAAATTACCAAAACCTCTACCGACACTGCTTTACGGGATATAAAAGACTTAGTAGAAAAAGGAATATTGCAACAAACAGACGAAGGAGGACGAAACGCAAATTATGAATTAGCAGACTTCAAATTAGAATAACCACTGGCTCAGAAAAATAAACACCCGATAAAATACCAGCACCTTTCGCCTCGGCGTTCATTCCATCCCAACATTCCCCAAGCCCATCGCCCCGCAGTGTCTTTTTCAACCTGAATATATGAAATACCTTTATTTTTTGTCAGCCATTCTCTTAGCCGGATGCACCGGGAACGACCCTCAAAAAGAAACAAGCGTTCATCGCGATACGATAGCCGTTCGCCCTGCACCGACTGTTTCCCAAGCGGCCGCTAAAATATATTCCAACGAACGCTTCAAAGAAGTCACCGTAGAACAAACCGGCGAGCATACGTTCCTTATCCGGGGCAAGGGGCAAATATTTGAAGCAAGTTTTAGCTGGGTCGTGGAGGATGGCCATAATGAGCTAAAAAAAGGGTATGAAATGACGGATGCCGGCGCCCCGGAATGGGGTACATTCAGTTTTCAGGTAGACGTGCAAAAAGAACGGGCGAATTCAACCCTGATGTTGATATTGTTCGAATCCAGCCCGAAAGACGGGAGCCGGCAATATGAATTACCGGTGCTGCTTTATTGAGCCGGACCGGACACACATAGAAACACACTATATTTGCCCTTCCAAAATCTTCGCTTGAATTTTATCACTATCAAATAAATTGTACAACAACATGAAAAAAATAATCATGCTCGCCGCTTTGGCCTTCGTAGTGTTCTCTTTCACCCACGTGACTACTTACAAGGTAGACACCACCGCCAGCAACATCATCTGGAACGCAGAGAAAGTGACCGGCAAACACACCGGCACCGTGAAAATCAAAAATGGCAACCTTCAAGTAGACCACGGCAAACTGATCGGCGGTTCTTTTGAAATCGACATGAACAGCATCACCAACATCGACCTCGAAGGCGAATGGGCAACCAAATTGGTGGGCCACATCAAATCCGACGACTTTTTTGGCGTTGACAAATACCCAACTGCTAAATTTGTCATTACCCGCGCGATCCCACAAGACACGAAAGGCAACTACAAAATCATCGGCAATCTGACCATCAAGGAAAAAACAAACGAAATTACGTTTAAAGCCAACGTGGCCGAAGCGGGTGGCTCCATCACGGCTACCGGCGACATCGTGGTCGACCGCTCCAAGTTTGACGTAAAATATGGCTCCGGCTCCTTCTTCGACAACCTCGGCGACAAAACCATTTACGACGAGTTTGGCTTGAAAGTCTCTTTGGTGGGCAAGCAATAATTAAAAGGGCAAAAGACAAAAGGCAAAAGGCAATGTAAATCAATGAGTTACAGAAGATTTAGTTTTAACTATTTTTGCACACCTCGTTGTTAGAAAATGAGTACATACAAAGCGCTCTACCTAAGCCCCATGATTCCTTCCTATAACCTGAAAGAAACGATTGGTTTTTTTCAGGTTATACTGGGCTTTTCTACACTGATGGATGCCGATACCTATGCCATAGTTCAAAAAGATAACCTGACCATTCATCTTTTGCCTGCGGGCACGGACATCGGACAAATGGAGTTTTATCTGGAAGTAGACGACGTAGATAGCGTATGGGCCGCGATCAAAGACAAGGTTCAAGGTTTGAAAGTAAAAGAACCGTTTGACCGTGATTACGGAATGCGTGAAA
>JAYSZC010000727.1:0-3351 GCA_043738235.1 Lewinellaceae bacterium
GATGATATTTTTCACCTCCTGGTCGATCGCATACGCCGTCTGTTCCGAGAACGGACGTGTGTAACTTTCGTTCAGCATGGTGTAGTACGACACATTACCGATTTTATCGCTCAGGCCGTAATTGACGATCATGTCGTAGGAAAGCCTGGTGATGTGATCGAGGTCGCTTTGGGCGCCGGTGCTGATTTTATCAAACACCACCGATTCGGCAGCGCGACCGCCGAGGGTCATACAAATATCGTCGAGCAATTTTTCCTTGCGGGTGATGTACTGCTCTTTAGGCAGGTACTGTGCGTAGCCGAGCGCGGCCAGGCCGCGTGGTACGATGGTCACTTTCACCAGCGGGTGCGCATGTTCGAGGAACCAGCCGCAAATAGCGTGTCCGGCCTCGTGGTAAGCGATGATCTGCTTTTCCTCGGGGCTGATGATCTTGTTTTTCTTTTCCAATCCACCGATCACTTTATCGAGGGCGTAGTTGAAATCGTCGATGTCTACCGCTTTTTTGCCACGGCGCGCCGCGATGAGTGCCGCTTCGTTGCAAATATTGGCAATATCGGCGCCCACAAAACCCGGTGTCATTTCAGCCAGTTGATTGGCGGTCACTTCCGGAGCGGTTTTGATGGTTTTCATGTGTACCTCAAAAATCTGTGCGCGGCCTTTCAGGTCAGGGCGACCAATACCGATCTGGCGGTCGAAACGGCCCGGGCGCATGAGTGCCTGGTCGAGGATGTCGGGACGGTTGGTAGCAGCCATGATAATAACCCCTTTATCCGTCGGGAATCCATCCATTTCCACCAGCAACTGGTTCAGCGTATTCTCGCGTTCGTCGTTGCCACCCTGTATAGCGCCGCGACCACGTGCGCGGCCGATGGCGTCGATTTCATCGATAAAAATGATACAAGGCGCTTTTTCGCGGGCTTGTTTGAACAGGTCGCGGACGCGGGAAGCGCCTACACCTACGAACATTTCCACAAAGTCGGAACCTGAAATGGAGAAAAACGGCGCGCCGGCTTCACCCGCCACGGCTTTGGCCAGCAGGGTTTTACCAGTACCCGGAGGACCGACCAGCAGCACACCTTTCGGGATTTTACCACCCAGGGTGGTGTATTTTTTCGGGTTTTTCAGGAAATCCACGACTTCCATGACCTCTTCTTTGGCTTCATCCAGACCAGCCACATCAGCAAAAGTGATGTTCACTTTGGTGCTGTTATCAAACAGCGTTGCTTTCGATTTGCCGATATTGAAAATCTGGGAACCGGGGCCGCCCGCTCCGCCGCCCATGCGGCGCAGGATAAACAGCCACAGACCCACAAACAGCAGCAAAGGCAGCAGGTAGGTCAGAATTGTAGCCGTCCAGTTGGTGCGGGGGTCGTATTCGGCAATGATCGGCAACTTTTTCTCTTTCAGCAGCGCTTCGTTTAGCTTCGCTAATTTGGGTTCCATCACCTCGGGTTTGCCGATATTCATGATGTAATGCGGCTGGTCGGCATTGAATTTATTGGGTTCCGACTTGATGTCCTTGTGTTCGCCGAAGCCGAGAGAATCCTTCTGGATATAAATGTAGGCTTCTTCATTGTTCACCACAACGAGGCGATCAATCTGGTTTTTATGCGCCCAACGGTCGAAATCCGACCAGTCGGCTTTCCGGGACGCGCCCATCATTTTGGACATTTGCAGGCCCAGCAGCGCAAGACCTACCAACACATAAATCCAGGTGAAACTAAAGCGCGGCATTCCGTCGCCGCCGCCACCTTCGTCGTTTCGACGGGGATTTTCGTTTTCATCCTCGCGCTTTGAGCGTTTTTTTTCTTCCTGTTCCATATATTTTTTTGTTCGGCGCTTTCCGGCCAATAGAAGCGCGTTTTTGTTTTTAACGTTGATTGAGAGGGAGGTTTCAACTACACTTCGCCGAATTCAGTTACCTGCGCGTCGCTCCACAAGTTTTCAATATCATAGAATTCCCGTGTTTCGGGATAAAAAACATGCACTACGGTATTGAAATAATCCATCAGAATCCACTTGGCATTTGTCGAGCCTTCCGTGTGGGTAGGGGCAGTATGAAGTTCGTCCTTCACTTTTTTATAAATGCTGTCGCTGATTGCCTTGACATGCGTATTTGAATCACCTTCACAGATAATAAAAAAGTCGGTGGGAGCATCGCCAAGTCTGCGAAGATCCAGTTGAATAATATTTTTGCCTTTTTTATCGCGAATTCCTTCTATGATAAGGTGATTTAGTTCTTCGAGGAGCGGAGTTTTTGCTTTTACCCGCCGGGATGCTGTCAAATTCAAAATGAGTAAAATGAATAATTGAGTGAAAAATATGAGTTGTTTGTGGCCGAATTCGTTCGTGCCTGGGTGAATGGGACATAAAACGGCATAAAGGTACTGTTTATCACTTTTCCCACCAACCCGAACCTAAACGCATTTCTACCGCAGTTTGTATTTGAAATACTTACGGAACACATGGCAAACACCCTTTTTATCGGAAAAGTTTACCTCCGTTTCGACGAACTATCGTCCACGAACGACTACGCCGGCGAATTACTCGCTTCCGGCGTATCTCAGACAGGAAACATTAACTCAAAAAGCAAGCCAGCCGAAGGAACGGTCATCAGGGCTGACACCCAGTCAGCCGGACGCGGCCAATTTGGCAGCCAGTGGAAAAGTGAAGCAGGTAAAAACCTGACTTTCAGCGTAATACTGTATCCGGCCTGGCTCGAAATCAGCGCTCAGTTTCACCTCAGCATGGCGATGGCCCTGGCCCTGCACGATGCCGTCAGCAGCCTGCCATCCGGCGCATTGCCCGTTCACATCAAATGGCCCAACGACTTGTATGTCGGCGACCGGAAAGCGGCCGGAATCCTCATACAAAACAGTATTTCTGGAACAGATATACAGTCCTCTGTTGTTGGTATCGGATTGAATATCAATCAATTGGAATTTGATCCTGTTTTGCCCAACCCCACTTCGCTGGCATTGTCTTTCGGACAAAACTTCGACCCGGAGCAATTGGACGACTTGCTGTTCGAATGCATTGAACGGCGTTACCTGCAACTGAAAGCCGGCCATCGCGCAGCCATCCAGTCTGCCTTTGAAGCCTTGCTTTTTCGCCGCGGCGTGGAATCTATTTTTGCAGAAACGGTTAACGGGCAGGTTTTTTCAGGCATTATCCTCGGGGTCACAGACTCGGGGCAACTGCGCGTACTCACGAAACAGGGCGAACGGGCGTTTTCGGTGAAGGAAATACGTTTCAAGTCCGAAGTGCGAAGTCATTAGTGCGAAGTCCGTTGCAAGTACGAAGTGCGAAGTGCGAAGTGCGAAGTGCGAAGTGCGTAGAGTACGCCGTTTC
>JAYSZC010000728.1:0-8696 GCA_043738235.1 Lewinellaceae bacterium
ACCAGAGTGTCCTGCTTTGCCCGATCAACCTTAAATCCAGGGTCCTGGAACAGGTCATTGTTTGCATCAGCAAATTTTTGCAGCCGTATGTTGATTTGCTGCCGGGTCATTCGCAAGGCATTGAGTATGCGAATATTCATGCCGGAAGTAACAGTGTTCACAACCAATGGTTTCGCAGCCTCCTTTAGTACACCGGTGTCGAGCAATTCCAGGATGTCGCGAATTTTAACTGCGACCGTATTGAACTGGGCCGGTTGGATTTTATCCAGCGCAATCACTTGTGCCATTATGCTTGTCCCTTCCGTATCTATAGGTTTGGGTTTATTCCAGAAATCCGGCTTCTCCAAAGCGTTGAAAATGCGATCCATGTCGGGTTTTACAGCTTGCAGGTCTGCATTGTCCGGCCCAAGCGCTGTTTTCGCCAGGTTAAATTTTTCGAAACAAACAGATTGAGCGCTTTTGACGATGGCTTGTAAAAAGGCGTTGACATTTGCCATAATTAGGGTAGGTGTTTAGTGAGGCGCGAAAAGTAGAAAGTTTATTGTTAAAATCGTTTAAAAAACGCCCTTTTTTTTAACGAAAGTAAAACAACAGCCACCGTAACAAGGTCAAAAGACGCCTCGTCTGGCTGATACATTACTTCACTACAAACCGATTTTATCCGTGACCAATCAACAAGTTTTGCAGCCGCCCCAACCCAACCCGACGGAGCATACCTACGCCGTTGCTTTAAGCCACCTGCGCCTACGGATACAGGAAATTTCCCCGCTCGACGACCATGACTGGGCTTTGTTGACAGACAAAATCAGCTGGGAAGTTCAACCCAAAGGCGCCTTGTTACTCAGCCCCGGTCAAGTCTGCGACCAGGTCCGTTTTCTACACAGCGGCGGCGTGATTTACTACGAAGGAATTGATGAAGAAATGCAACTCGAACAGGTGGGCTGGATCGCTCAACCCACCGAAATGGTAATTGAAATCAACAGTTTTTTCCAGCGTTTACCTACACAGCAGCACCTGAAATGTACCGTCCCCTGCGAATTTCTGACCATCCGGTACGAGGATTTACAAGCTTTGTACGCCGAAAGTCCTGCCTGGAACACCGCCGGCCGCCGCCTGACGGAGGCGTATATGTTGTTGATTGCCTGTTCGACCCCACTGACACCACTTTTACAATAGTTTTCAACTCGACTCACGATTCACAACTCACGACTCACAATTCACATTCCCATTATGAAAAAGCAAAATTTTGCATCCTTACTGTTGATTGCAACCTTCATCCTCAGCACCGCCAACGCCTGTAAAAAAGACGCCCCAGACATTTCCGAACCTGCGGAAGTGGAAACCGCTGTGCTAGCGCTGCGCAGCCAGCAACTGATCAATTCTTCCTTCGGAATTGCCCTGCACGGCGCTGAAAAAGCCAACGGTTTGATGAACCAAAGCGCCGAAGACCGTTGCAGCGCATTAACGATCTTTCCGGCTGATGCAACCACTTTCCCTAAAACAATCACCGTCGATTTCGGCAACGGCTGTACCGATAGCGATGGCAAATTCAAAACAGGTAAAGTAGTGGTCACCGTTGATAAAATATGGGAAGCCAATACGGAAGTGTCCATCCTGTACGTCAACTACACCGAAGACGGCGCGCAGTTATCCGGCAGGTTCACGCTGAAAAACCAGAGCAACTCCAATGCAGGTATTTTCTCCATCGTCGCTGAAGACATCAAAGCGGCTGATACGCAAGGTTTTACGCTGGATTATAACGCGGTGCAGACCTTTACACAAATTGCCGGACACCCGACCTGGTGGGACTGGAACGACGATGTATATGAAATCACCGGCACCATTCAATCGGTGCTCACCAATGGCGAAACGGTGAACTGGACGATCCAGAATCCGCTGACCAAAGCCAACAATTGCCCCTGGGTAAGCGAAGGCATCGGCACGCTCGATATCAACGGCCTGGAAGTCGGCGTCAATTACGGCAACGGTTCCTGCGACAACAAAGGAACGCTGACGATCAATGGTCAGACGTATGAGGTGACGCTTTAGGAAAATCTCCATGGTAACACGGCCTTCAGGCCGTCAGGATAAGGCCATTTATGGCCGTAAATAATAGAATGCGTCTTGAAAGACGCGTATCCCGACGGTCTGAAGGCCGTGCTACCGCAGAGAGGCCGCCGCCCCATTAATATTTAATACAGGAATACTTGTTTAGGTGAACCCGACGCATTTATATTAGGGCCGTTTAACATACGTCCTGATGCCAAATGTCCGCTTTCGCCTTTTGTAGTCAAGCCCCCGTTCGTCTTCTCTCCGGAAGACAAACGGGGGCTTTTTTTATTTTAATTACTTCATCAATATTAGTTTAGATTAAGTTCTTTGTAAATGCTTGATTATCAACACTGATAACTAATAACGGATAACGGATAACTACTTAAATGCTGAACCTCAATCATTCAACGTCTCGACCACTGAACTTTCTCAACCTATCAACCATGAAAACATCTTCCATTTACGTTTGTGTATTCGCAGCCATTGTTTGCACGGTGCTTTTGGGCGCAAACAGCAGAGAAATTCCGCACTTTTTCGACCTCATCCTTCCTGCAACAAACAAGGCGCCCATGACCTTCGAAAGCGCCCATGCCAACATTCAGATACCCGTTCCGGATGCGGAAAACATGGACTGTAAAAACGGCAGAGAACACAACGTGCAGGTGCCTGCCGAACTGTTTCTCCAGGATTATGAAAAGGTTTTATACGATTTTATCCTGCGTAGGAAATATGTGGATTTGAACTGGTGCGTCGACAAAAGGGTGCGCGATACCGGTCCCTGGGTAGAAGAAACCTATTATGGGGTGCATCCCGCCGTACGGATTTATTATTCTCCCAGTATGATGTACTGGCTCACTGGCGACCCTGATTACTGGCAGGAAGGCAAACAATCCGGCAAAGCGCTGCCGAAAGCGCCCCGGGCAGGGACAGTACCGGAAGGCGCCATGATCGTGAAAGAGATGTTTATGCCGCCCGCTGAAATTTATTCCGAACTGCAGGAACTGATTCAACAAAACGAGGCCGCCGCCTGCAAAGACGAAGCCGTGTATGAAAAACTCCTGAGTCGCCTGATAACAGCCTGGACGGTTATGGTAAAAGCAGGAGACCAGGCGCACGACGGTTGGTTCTGGGCCGGACCGGGCGCACCCAGGATGGTGAACGGACAACTTCAGAACATCGAAGAGGCCATTGCCGGTCAATTAGACGATTACAGCAATATGCCGGGCGCGGGATTCGGGCAAACCTGTATCCGCTGTCACGCTTCCGCCGAAGACGATCTGACTTTCAGCGCCCTGAAAAACATCAAAGGTTTTTTACCCGGCGAAAACCTGCTGTCGTTCAGGGTGGACAACTCCTGGCGCAGAAAGGCTTATTTTGAAAATTACCCGCTGCGTTTATTGACCCAATACCAGGAATGCCTGCTGGATTCGGTCGCTCGTCAACTGTTCGAATTGCCTGCGCCGCTGCGGCCATATTCGACACAGGAAGACCCTGCCTGGGAAGAATTTATGCGTTTTCACCTGCCACCTTCCGATCCCGTAGCAGGCGCTATGGATATACGCCCCTTGCCGGGCATTAATCCGGCCTTCGCGGCGACTTTCCCACCCCTTTCCGTCAACAGCACCAACGTGAAAGGTTTTCCCATGCAATTTGCCGACCATGTGGTGCCGGGCAAAAAAGTGGAACAATTTATCACTTCCGACAACTGTACCGGCTGCCACGGCGGGTTGGGCGGCAATCCGTACGACGTAGCCATGTTTCTGCAAACCGGCCCCAATTACGGCGACGGTTACAATGTTTCGGAATACGGCGAATGGCGCTGGTCGCCGATGGGTCTGGCCGGCCGCGACCCTATTTTTTATGCGCAACTGGAAAGCGAAATGGTGTTGCTGGAAAAAGACGCCAAAAAGGGCGGCCTGCTGAAAGGTTCTTTAAAAGAAAACCAGGAACAGGTCACCAATACCTGCCTGAGTTGCCACGGCTCCATGGGGCAGCGCCAACTCACTATCGACGCTAAAACGGACAAAACCCTGAACCCGCTTTTCAAAGTCGATTATGTGTACCTCACGGAATTGCTGTCTGCCAAAACACCCAAACCCGACAATTACCAATACCATAAATACGGCGAACTGGCCCGCGAAGGCATCAGTTGTATGACCTGTCACCACATGATCGCACCCGATGCGCAGGCGGTGATGGACTGGCGTCCGGATAAACCGAACTGGATCACGGGCGACACGCCCAAAGAACTCGCCTATTTTCTTTTTCACAACACCACCGGCAGGCCGAACACCGGCCCGGCCAATGAAGTGGTCGGACCATTCAGCGACGTAAAAACCCTGCCTATGGTAAACGCGTTGGGCATCACCCCCAAATACGATGCGTTTATTCAGCAGTCGCAGATGTGCGGCGTTTGCCACACTATCAATTTGCCCAATATCGGCATGAAAAAGGACGAATTTCCAGTGCTGACGGCCTCAGAATCCAATCCGGCGCTCCAACCTTATGCCCATACCATCGAACAGGAAACCTTCCTGGAATGGCAAAACAGCCGTTTTTCAAATACCCTCAACGGTCAGCCCGCAGCGGGCTTTCAAAGTTGCCAGGACTGTCACATGCCGGGCGGTTTTGAAAGTCTCGACGGTAAAATCAATATCAAACAACTCAGCACAAAAATTGCTACGATACAGGATACCGATTACCCGGAAGCCGACCACCGGGCGCCCGATGCGGATATTCAGATGGCACAACGTTCCAATTACAAACGCCATGAACACGTGGGTTTGAATGTGTTCATGCTGGAAATGTTCAACCAGTTCCCCAATGTCCTCGGCGTGGCCAAGCAGGATTACATGACCTCCGCCAAAACCGGCAATGCGCTGGCCATTGAAAACATGGTCAGGCAGGCCGAAAAAGCGACCGTCGACCTCGATGTAAATGTAACATCGCTACAAGGCAACCAACTGACCGTCGATGTCAGTGTGCAAAATAAAACCGGTCACCGTTTCCCCAGCGGGGTGGCTTTCCGGCGGGCTTTCCTCGAATTATTAGTCATGGACGCGCAAGGGAACATCGTCTGGTCTTCCGGGCGTACCAATGCCGTGGGCGTCCTGATCGACGGCGCAGGTAAGCCGCTAAAAACCGAATTTTTGCCGGATAAAAACACTTACCAGCCACATTATCAGGTTATTACACGACAAGATCAGGTGCAGATTTACGAAGAACTCGTCCAGAATGTGGACTTTGATTTTACCACCAGTTTCATCCACCGCGTACACGATATCAAGGACAACCGCTTGCTGCCGATGGGCTGGCGCGATGCTGATTTTTTTAAAAACCAGGGAGAGGTAATCTTTCAATTTATGGAATCTACCGATCCGCGCGTAACCGGCGACCCTGATTATGAGGATCAGGGACCGGGTTTCCCCGGCAAAGACCGCTTGAAGTATGAGATCAACCTGCCTGCTCCGCTCCATACGGCCGGTTTAACGGTGCAGGCGACGATGTATTACCAGTCTATCCCACCCTACTATTTGCAGCAGCGTTTCTCGACCGCGCCGGAAGGCACTGCTACGCAGCGACTGTACTACCTGACCAGCCACCTGAACCTGGAAGGCACTGCTATTGAAAACTGGAAATTACCATTGGTTTCGGTAACAAGCAGGTATGACGGGAAAAACAGCAAATGGATAAAACAGGAATGAGGAATGAGGATTGAGCGGCTCCTCATTCCTCATTCCTCATTAAATTAAAGCATTAACGCTTCATTAGCGACCCTCCGTCGAAGTTTTCGCAACCCATCCGACATTTGATTGTTCTTTGCGTGCCTTACGTTTTTCTAAACGGGGCGAAGACCTAATCTTACTACTTTCTGTGATGAAAAATCAACCTTTACTTTTTCGCTCAGCCGCGACGTGGCTGTTTATTTCTTTTTTGGGCGTTTTGTTCCCTCATGTATTGCTTGCGCAGTTTCCCGGCGCCGGACAAATGAATGCCGCCCAGGCTAATATCGGTCGTTTTTACGGCAAAGTAGTGGATGATGCCACCGGTAAGGGCATCGGTTACGCTTCCGTTCAACTGATCGGTATGCGTTTCGACTCTGTTTCCCGCTCCATGCAACCGGCTATGCTTTCCGGGCAACTGACGTTGGACAACGGCGAATTCAGCCTGGAAAACCTTCCTATTTTCGGTGAATTCACCCTGAAAATCAATTATTTAGGCTACGCAACCATCGAACAAAAGGTTTCCTTCAACATCAAAGGAATGATGGGAGCCGGCGGCAATCGCCCACCCGCCACCAATGGCAGCGGCAGCGGCGCTATGGCCGGTCAGGTAGATAAAGACCTTGGCAATATCCGTTTGGCCGCGTCTTCGCAATTGTTGAAAGAAGTGACCATACAGGGCGAGGCCTCGCAGGTGACCCTGGCATTGGATAAAAAAGTATATCGCGTCGACAAAGACAATGTGGCTGCCGGCGGTTCTGCGGAAGATGCATTGAAAAACGTGCCTTCGCTCAATGTCGACCTGGACGGCAACCTGACGCTCCGAAATTCGGCGCCGCAGTTGTTTGTCGATGGGCGCCCAACGCCGCTTTCGCTGGATCAGATTCCTGCAGATGCCATTGAAAGTGTGGAAGTCATCACCAATCCTTCCGCCAAATACGACGCTTCCGGCGGTACGGCAGGTATTGTCAATATCGTATTGAAAAAGAACCGGCGTGTGGGTTACAACGGCAGTGTCCGTTCGGGCGTCGACATGCGCGGCCGCGTCAACCTCGGCGCCGATATCAATGTACGAGACGGCAAAATCAACTCGTTTTTGAGTGGTAATTTCAACCAGCGCCGCTCCCTGAGTAGTGGAGAAACGGATCGCCGGAACCTGTTCGGTATCCCACTGACCAACGTTTTTCAGGTAAGCGACGCCGCCAACAACGGCTTCTTCGCTATGGGGCGCGGCGGACTCGACTGGTTTATCACCAACCGCAATACGCTCACTTTTACAGCCTCTTACAACCGGGGGCAGTTCCAGTCGGACGACGACCTGGCTATTTTAACGGATACCTTGCTGAATCCGGTGACGCGCGGTAGTTCGTTCCGCAATTCCGACAACACGCGCAATTTCCAGAACCTGGGTTCACAGTTGCTGTTCAAACACTTGTTCCCCAAAGAAGGCAAGGAACTGACCGCAGATATCAATTTTAACCGCGTGCGCTCCGACAATGAAGGCGTGTTCAATACCGTGTATAGCAATGGCGCGCCGGATACCCGCCAAAAACAAACCGGAGACGGTGGCAATGAGTTTTTGACTGCACAGACCGACTTTGTGACGCCGCTGAAAAACGGTTTGAAAATGGAAATGGGCGCCCGTGCGGCCATCCGCGATTTCCGCAACAACAACGCCAGTTTCCAGTACGATTATGCCGACATTGCATTCGTCCGGACGCAGGGTTTTGCAGACAGGTACCAATATACCGACCAGGTGTACGCCGCTTACGGCACTTTCAGCCAGTCGTGTAAGGAGTGGGGATACCAGGTAGGCCTGCGCGCGGAAAGTTCGTTTTACAACGGCACTTTGCTGGATTCGGACTCCACTTTTGGGATCGAATACCCGCTTCAATTGTTTCCCAGCGCTTTTTTGACCTATAAATTGAATGCGGAAGACAACCTGCAACTGAACGTCAGCCGCCGGGTGAATCGCCCGAATTTCTTTCAGTTGATTCCCTTCCCCGATTTTTCAGATTCGCTGCTGCTGTCGCGCGGCAACCCGGGGCTTCGTCCCGAATTTACCAATTCCGTAGAATTATCGTACCAGAATATCTTTGATAAAAACCACAACATGCTCGTTTCCATTTATTACAAACGGGCAACGGATCTGATTACGCGCTACCAGTTTTCAGAGTTCAACGAGTTTTTGGGCCGGGAAACAATTGTCTCCACGTACCAGAACTCCAATTCCAGCACTGCTTACGGGATGGAATTTACCTTGAAAAATACCTTCTGGAAAAAGATAGAACTGACTTCCAACCTCAATTTTTACAATTCCATCGTGGATGCCAGTAATATTGAAACAGACCTGAAAAACGAGCAATTTACCTATTTCATCAAAGAAAACCTGAGTATTAAACTGCCGGAAAACTTCACGGTTCAGGTCAACGGTTCGTACCAAAGCCGCACTGCTTTTGCCGTAGGCGGCGGCGGTCGTAGCGGTGGTGGTGGCGGCGGGGGCGGTGGCGGCTGGATGGGCGGCCCTACCAACACGGCGCAAGGTTATTCCATTCCGGTCTGGTTTGTCGACTTTTCGGTGCGCAAAGACCTCTGGAAACGTACGGCCAGCATCACCCTCAGTATGCAGGATATTTTTCGCACGCGCCTGTCAGGCTCTTACACAGAGTCGGCGTTTTTTGTCCAGGACACCTGGCGCCGCCGCGACCCACAGTTTATCCGCCTCAATTTTTCGTACCGTTTCGGCAAATTTGACGTATCCCTGTTCCGCCGGAAAAACACCCGGATTGAAACGGAGGGAATGGAATTTTAGGAATGAGGGTTGAGGAATGAGGGTTGAAAAAAAGTTGATATTAGCCGCTCTAAAAGTTGATGAGGGTTTATAAAGGTTGATGAAGGTTGATATACATCCGCTCGGAAAAA
>JAYSZC010000729.1:0-8694 GCA_043738235.1 Lewinellaceae bacterium
GCAAGATGCTGGTACATTTTGGCTTTTTTGGTTTTAATCAGATTGTTCGTCTTAAAAATATGAATACTACCATTCAGGCTATTGTTGAACGTTCAGTGGCACAACGAATGGCGGAAGCATTTACCTGATAAATAAAAGGGCAAGGAGTAAAAAGCGAGTACTGACTAAATGTTCAGTTCTGATAGTTTCTGATTGTATGCAAATGGATTAAATCATTGTGTTCAATGTTTGTTTTCTATTCTTCCCTCTACCGCTTTTCACCCCTTGCAGGGTAAATGTCCGCAAACGTTTGTTATCAGTCAAACTGATTGTTTCTATCTTTGCATAGAAATTATCTATTGAAATGAACCTGCAACAACTGGAATACATTGTCGCCGTCGACCGGCTGCGGCACTTTGCCAAAGCGGCTCAAAGCAGTTTTGTGACGCAACCGACGCTCAGCATGATGGTCCAAAAATTGGAAGAAGAGCTGGGCGTGCGAATTTTTGAACGCGGCCGGAAACCGGTCGTTCCCACCCGCGAAGGCGAAGAAATCATCCGGCGTGCCCGGCAAATCCTGGCAGAAGTGGGCAACCTCAGAGAATACACGGCCAGTCTGAGCGGCGAGATCGGCGGTGAATTGCGGCTGGGCATTATTCCTACCCTTGCGCCGTATTTGTTGCCACTGTTCCTGAAACATTTTTCCGAAACCTACCCAAAACTAAAGATATACATCAAGGAAGCGATTACCGACGACATCATCAGGCTACTGCGCAGGGGCGAAATGGATATGGGACTGCTCGCCACGCCATTAAGCGATCCAGCCATTGCCGAGTATCCCGTTTTTCAGGAAGAGTTTTTTGCGTATGTGGCTCAAAATGAAGGTTTTCCGCAAAAAAAATACGTCCTGCCGTCGCATATCGACCCCTCCAAACTCTGGCTCCTGCAGGAAGGGCATTGCCTGCGCAACCAGATTTTCAACCTCTGCGAACTCAAAAACAATACGGATTTAGAGATGGCCGTATGGTACGAGGCAGGCAGCATTGAAACGCTGATCAACCTGGTCGATCATCACGGCGGCATTACGATCATTCCCAAACTGGCCACGCTGCACCTGAAATCGCATCAGAAGAAGAACCTGCGGGAATTCAATTTTCCCAA
This sequence comes from Lewinellaceae bacterium, assembly GCA_043738235.1. Classification (GTDB taxonomy): domain Bacteria; phylum Bacteroidota; class Bacteroidia; order Chitinophagales; family Saprospiraceae; genus M3007. Next base: position 1,141 of record JAYSZC010000729.1, read on the forward strand.
ACCTGTTCGCGAAATCAGTTTGGTAACAACGCAGAATTTCCCACGACAGTTGCTGCTGGAAAAACTGCGGGCAGAGATTGTTGCGCGGTCGCCGATCGGGATGGGGGATGGGCAACGGGTAATGGCCCGGTAAGTTGGTTATCAGTTATTGGTTATTAGTTATCAGGGTGGTAGGGGACCATCTGTGCAGTTTTTTTTGTCTGCCCGTTTATGGATGATAATACATTTGTGCAGATGGTCCCTTACCCCCCTGATAACTAATAACAGATAACCGATAACTTATAGACATAATCTATTGAAATATAAAATCAATTGATTGTAATGATGGTGTTCCCACCTTACTTTTGTCACGCCATGGAAGGGTTCTTAATCTGGTCTGATGGTTAATAAGCATATCAAGCAAAATGGTTTAGATTAAATTCTTTGCAAATGCTTGATTATCAACACTGATAACCAATAACTAATAACGGATAACTACTTGGCAGCATTCACTTGAGTTATTCAAATAAAAATTACACAATGGAAAATGATACAAAGGATACAGGCAAATGCCCGTTCCATGCGGGAAAACAACAGCAGAATGTTGCTGGAGGCGGTACCAAAAACCGCGACTGGTGGCCCAACCAGTTAAAGCTGAATATCCTGCGCCAGCACGCTTCTGTGTCCGATCCGATGGGAGAAGATTTTGACTATGCAGCGGCATTTAAAAGCCTCAATCTCGAAGCCCTGAAACACGACCTGCATGCCCTCATGACGGATTCACAGGACTGGTGGCCCGCCGATTTCGGCCATTACGGCCCCTTGTTTATCCGAATGGCCTGGCATAGCGCGGGTACGTACCGTGTAGGCGACGGAAGAGGCGGAGCGGGCGCAGGGCAACAGCGCTTTGCACCGCTCAACAGCTGGCCCGACAACGTCAGTCTGGATAAGGCCCGGCGACTGCTTTGGCCGATCAAACAAAAATATGGCCGGAAAATTTCGTGGGCCGACCTGATGATCCTCACGGGAAATGTCGCGCTGGAATCGATGGGATTCAAAACATTCGGTTTTGCAGGCGGTCGCGCAGATGTCTGGGAACCGGAGGAAGATGTGTACTGGGGTGCTGAAAGGACCTGGCTCGGCGGCGACATCCGTTATGCCCACGGTTCGCCCGGCGTGCCAGAAAACCACGGCGTACTTGTGTCCGACGATGACCCCGATAGCACTATACATTCCCGCAACCTGGAAAAGCCTCTGGCCGCCGTTCAGATGGGTTTGATCTATGTGAACCCCGAAGGTCCGGACGGCAACCCTGATCCGATGCTTGCTGCCAAAGACATTCGCGATACGTTCGGCCGCATGGCCATGAACGATGAAGAAACCGTGGCGCTCATCGCAGGAGGGCATAGTTTCGGTAAAACACACGGCGCAGCCCCGGCCACTCACGTGGACAAAGAACCCGAAGCCGCAGGTATAGAATCGCAGGGTTTCGGCTGGAACAACAGTTTTGGAAGCGGCAAAGGCCCGGATACCATCACCAGCGGACTGGAAGTGACCTGGACCAAAACGCCCACACAATGGAGCAATAACTTTTTTGAAAACCTGTTCGGCCATGAATGGGAATTGAGCAAAAGCCCGGCAGGAGCGCATCAATGGGTGGCAAAAAATGCAGACAACATCATCCCGGATGCGTTTGATGCCTCCAAAAAACATGCGCCTACCATGCTGACCACAGATCTTTCCCTGAAGCTCGACCCGGCGTACGAAAAGATTTCCCGGCATTTTCTGGAAAACCCCGACGCTTTTGCGGATGCTTTTGCACGCGCCTGGTTCAAACTCACCCACCGCGATATGGGCCCCCGCAACCGCTACCTGGGCCCGGACGTTCCGCAGGAGGAATTGATCTGGCAGGATCCGATCCCGGAAGTCGACCATTCGTTGGTAAACGAAAACGACATCGCCATTCTGAAGGACCGCATCCTCGATGCCGGATTAACGGTACCTCAACTGGTTTCAACGGCCTGGGCATCCGCTTCCACCTTCCGCGGTTCGGACAAACGGGGCGGCGCTAACGGCGCGCGCATCCGCCTCGCGCCGCAAAAAGACTGGCAGGTGAACAACCCGGTTCAACTCGCCCGCGTACTGGCGACGCTCGAAGGCATTCAACAGGAATTCAACGGATCGCAACAAAGCGGGAAAAGAATATCCCTGGCTGATCTGATCGTACTCGGCGGCTGTGCAGCTGTGGAAAAAGCCGCCCGGGATGCCGGTCATTCCGTCGTCATTCCATTTACACCCGGCCGCATGGATGCCTCGCAGGCGCAAACGGACGTGGAATCGGTGGCGTTTCTGGAACCTGCCGCAGACGGCTTCCGGAATTATAGCAAAACGAAATTCACGGTGTCCACGGAAGAATTGCTGATCGACAAGGCGCAACTGCTGACGCTTACGGCGCCTGAACTGACGGTGCTGGTGGGAGGCATGCGCGCCCTGAATGCCAACTTCGACGGCTCCGCACACGGTATTTTCACCCAGCGTCCGGGAGTGCTTACGAACGATTTCTTCGTAAATCTGCTGGATATGCGCACGGCATGGAAAGCCATGTCTGACGATCAGGAATTATACCTGGGCAGCGACCGTAGCAGCGGCACTCCAAAATGGAGCGCTACACGTGCCGACCTCGTTTTCGGCTCCAATGCAGAACTCCGGGCGATTGCCGAAGTGTACGCCAGCGACGATGCGCAGGAGAAATTCGTAAGGGATTTTGTGGCGGCGTGGGATAAGGTGATGAATTTGGATAGGTTTGATGTGTCTTGATATTCACTTGGTTAGGATGAAATAGGAGGGCCGTTTCCAGGTTTTGGGAACGGCCTTTTTCGTGGTGTCATAAGGGTGAAAGTCAAAAATTAGGTGTGCGTTTGGAAGACCTGGACTTGCTCGCGCCAGGCTCTACCTGGTGTGTATTATCATGGGGGCTTTGCCCCAACAGCGTTCATTCAACAAGGGCAAGCCTTATTGATAGTATACACCAGGCAGAGCCTGGCGCGAGCTTTAAGTTTTTCTGCCACAGCAGGTATTCCATCCAATTTCCACAAAACCCGAGTCCAAAATTTGATTATGTGATAATGGGCAGCCTATGGACCAGTGGGGGTATGATTCTTGGAAGAGTATGAATTATTAGTTTAAAAGTCAGCACCACAACCACATTCAACTATATAATCCGGTTTATAAAAGTTTATATAGTCTCTCACCGCACACAATGCTCGTTCATAATTAAAACTAAAAGTCTTTTTAAATAAGCCATCGTATGGTGTCATGCCTTCCGATACTTTTTTTGTATGTACAATCATATTTCTAAACCTTATTAGCTCAATTACTGCTTGTCTCACTGGATCATCATTATCCAAAAGCTTGCCTGTTATCTCTTTCATCAATACATTAAGTTTAAAATCAAAGTTTTCCATCTCTATGTCATCTTTGTTAAAAATAGCAGTATGACCACTCATACGCTTTCTGTACTCAAAGTCATAAGGGATATTACTATTGATAAAAGCCTCAAGACAGGTAACCAGAGAAGTAGCAAAATTTACACACAGGCCAAAGTATATATAAAAATCATTACTGACACTTTCATTGATCACATTCCCTCTGAGCTTGCTCAATAATATTTGTTTATGCTTTATAATCTCCCTATTATTCATGTACGCTAAATGAAAATAAATCAATATAGGATCAGGTTCAGGGGCACAATAATTTCTACCAGCTTCCTGAAAGAAAAAACCCTCAATGATTTTATCACCATTTTCGCTTTGAGATACCATGTAAATCTTGGTATGCTTATCTGGTTTTCTAGGATTGTCTATTGGTACTCTATCGAATATTTCATTATAGTGTTTTTTTTCTTCTTCGGTTATGTGCCGTTCAAATCTGTATCTTTTTAGAATGTGCTTCATAATGTAGATTTTGGCACAAAGGTACAAAATACCGCTCGCGCCAGAGCCTGGCACGAGCGGTGTACCTGCCGAGGCATAAACATCCGCCGGCTATCCGCTAGAATGCATAGTTATGGTTTGGAATCATAGATTTAAATTAAATTTCCACCTCGCCTGGTATTCCAGCCCGTTAATAATCGCTGGGTACCTCAGTTATTAGAAGCAGGAACACCAGGCAAGGCGGAAAAATACGTTGCATTTCGTCTTTACACCGTTACCCAGCTCTGCTTCCGGCTACTCTCCAGTATCCGCTCACAAATCAACAATTCCCGGTACCCATCGGCGAAGGTGGGAAAAGGCGGGTTTTCCGGCTGCTTGCCGGTGCTCACAGCGGCATATACTTCTTTGAACAATTGTTTGGACGTATCCGGGAATCCCTCGTTGTGCCCACCGGGGAAACTCATCAGCTCGCGGGCCGCCGGATAGGCCAGGGAGGGGTCGCGCATCAATAACTCGTTGCTGCGGTCGCGGTTGCCGATCCACAGTTCGTTCGGGGCTTCCGAGTTCCAGGCAAAGGTTTGTTTGGAACCGGATATTTCCAGTTTCAATTGATTTTTACGACCTGCTGACACCTGCGAGACGGTGACCGCGCCCCGGTTACCATTGTCGAAGCGCAACAATACGTTGGCGTGGTCTTCGGTATTGATGGGCACGTCCGCGTAGTCTTCGGGTTGCAGCATTTTGCCGGAGTAGGTTTCTACCGGCTTCAACGGTTTCTTTCGGGTTTTATGAATGGTGTTGAAATCCGCCATGACTTCCACGGTTTTCAGGCCGGTGATGTATTCCAGCACGTCCATCAGGTGCGAGCCGATGTCGGCGATGGCCCGGGAGTCACCCGATTTATCGGGCTCCAGGCGCCAGTTATAGTCGGTTTCGTAGAATAACCAGTCCTGTAAATAAGAACCCAGGATCGAGTACACCTCGCCCAGATCCCCTTTCTCACGCATGGTCTTCATTTGGCGCACCAGTGGGTAATAACGCAGGTTGAAGTGTACGGCATTCACCAGTCCGGTTTCCTTGGCCAGGGCAACCAGCTCTTCGGCTTCGTGAAGGTCTTTAGCCAGCGGTTTTTCACAAACCACGTGTTTGCCGGCCAGCAGCACTGCTTTCGACTGCGTATGATGCAGAAAATTGGGGGTGCAGACGTGTACGCAGGCAATATCTTCCATCGCCAGTAACTGCTCGAACGTGCAGGGTCGCTCGATACCCAACTGGGCCGCTTTGCTGGTGGCCAATTCTATGTTTACTTCACAAAGCGCGGTTACTTCCACATTCGGAAGCCTGCGAAGTGCCTCAATATGCGCAGGGCCGATAAAACCGGTGCCGACCACGCCGACTTTGATTTTTGCCATTGTTTATCTGGTTGAAGATTGTTGAGAAAAGAGGTGGAAGTACTGAAAAATGCTGTATTTATATTCAGTTTAGAGGGCGATAGATTTCTCTTGATAAAGGTACACTTTTAACCTCTTCAGGTGTTCTCACACCTCCGCATATTTCAAGTTGTTGTTTAATCAAGCGAGGATGAAACACATCCCTCATCCCTCATTCCACCTTAAAATGATCGCCCGGTAAATAAATATCAAGTCGCAACCCTTTTACCCCCAGTTTTCCGGATTTCCCATATTTTTTAGAGCGTTTTGCGTTACTGTACACCAGTACCTGGGAAACACCTACCACTTCGGCGTCTTTGCCTTTGACCAGAATGGCCGTGGACTCATCGATGCCGATGCCTTTCATGGCCGGATAGTCGATGACGGCGCTGATCAACCGGTTGTGGCGACTCCGTTTTACAAAGTGTTGATCTACAATGGCTTTTTTCAGCATGCCCAGGCCGGGCCGGGTCTCGATATTGTCGGCCTCTATGGTATTGAACGTAGCCGAATACTCGGGGTTTTTCCTGGAATTTCCGGTGATCATGATGGCACTCATCACTGCTGCGCCGGCGCTGGTACCGCCCACCATCGCGCCGTTTTTGTAGGCTTTTTGAATGGCTTTCTCTACCTCCGAACCGGCAACAACATCCATAAAACGGCTTTGGTCGCCCCCGCTGATGTAGATCAGTTTGGCGCCGGCAATGGAATCGACTTTAGCCGGATCATTGGCCTGCGCTTTTGTACAAAAAACGCCGTAGACGTTTTGAATGCCCAGGGCGGTAAATTGTATTTTCGTGTAAAAAACGGCCGAGTCGGGTTCCCCGCTGGACATCGGTAAAACCACGGCATAACCGCCTTTGTCCAGGCCAGACTCCTGCACCATACGCTGAACCATGTCCAGACTGCGTTCGCCGCCGCCGATGATGAATAGTTTGCCTTTTTGTCCCAAAACAGGATGAACGCTGCCGGCAGCAAAGAGTAGCAGAGCAATATACAATCGATTCATGGTAGGATGTTTGTTTCCCGTTTTGGCAGGTGTTCTTTCTATTCTTACTTTACGAAAGCCCGGCGCTGCGGGAGTGTCATTTTTTGGCGTGCGGCCAAGGTACAACGGAATGATGTTTACACGCTCGCGCCCGGCTCTGCCTGGTGTATATTATTATGGGGGCTTTGCCCCTGAAAGCGTTCATTCAACAAGGGAGAAGCCTTATTGATAGTACACACCAGGCAGAGCCTGGCGCGAGCGGAGTCTGGCAAATGCGGGGAGAAACCCGCTTACCGCGTTTACAGCAACGTATGATGAAATTTGTGGCGCAAAAAATCAAAAGTGATCTGCGTTTTAATCATCCTCTGGCCTTGGAACATTTCAAAGTGACACGCAAGGATCGACACTACCAGTTTTTTAAAGAAAGACCTTTATCGATTTCGTTGTACCGCGAAGAAGTAATGTGGCAGAAAATAGAATATATTCACAGGAATCCAGTGCAACCCAAATGGCGTTTGGCCGCCGCGCCGGAGGAATACCTGTTTTCCTCTGCTGCCTTTTATTCGGAACAGAGTCGGCAGTGGCCTTTTTTGACACATGTTTGGTATGGAGACGATTGGGTGGCTTCACCCTAAACAATGAATAGTTTTTAGGAAAGGCATGAGTAGTAAGCATGTATTCTGCTGTACGTTTGCGCTTGGTGTTGAAAAAAACACCAAGGCGCGGCGAAAAAAATTTTGCCTGTGATTGTTAGTGTAATTTTCATTTGGATATTATCTTTCGACCGCAACCAACTTTTACTAAAATCTTTCAAGATGAATCAGAAAAACATTTTCACCGGTTTCGCGGCTGCCTTGATATTGCAAGGCATTGTATTTTACTTCATGGGTACCAAAATCATGACTGATTCCTTTCCCAATCTGGATGAAAAAGGCACCTATGCAGCTACCATCATGATCAAGGTACTTGGCACACTCTCTTTTACAATGGGATTAATCAGTTATGCCGTTCGAAATAACCCACAGGTGCTTTGGGCTTATACCATAGGCATGGGAGTGATGTGTTTAAATACTTTAAAGGATTTATTCATAGAGCATCTAAATGTACCCATTCCGGCTATATTAATTCAAGTGGCCATGGTGGTGTTAAGCGGATATTTGTGGTATAAAGAAAGCCGGCGTATGCCTGTATAATTAATTAAATGTCATCGAATAACGCGCTTTAC
>JAYSZC010000730.1:0-8683 GCA_043738235.1 Lewinellaceae bacterium
TCCTCATCCCTCATTCCTCATCCCTGTTAATCTCGCTCGGTCATTCCTCATTCCTCATCCCTAGTCTTAATCTGGTTCGAAGCCAAGAACAATATTGAACCGCGCATAGTCCGAAAACTTGCGGCTTGTAACGCCCGGTTTGTCGAAACCAACGCCGTAGTCGAAACCGAGGGTACCAAACATGGGCAGGAATACCCGCAAACCCATACCCGCCGAACGGCGAATATCGAAAGGGTTAAAATCCTGCGCCCGTTGCCAGGCATTACCGCCTTGTGCGAAGGCCGTCACGAAAATGGTGCTCGACGGGTTCAGAGAGATCGGATACCTCAATTCCACCGTGTATTTATTGAATACGCCCGCGCCGAACGGATAGGCCGCCATAATTTCCTGTTGGTCGTAACCGCGCAAACTGATGATGTCGCGGCCCTGCAGGCCTGTGCTTTGATTGTTCAAACCGTCGCCACCGAGGTCAAAGCGCTCAAAAGGTGTGAGCGGCGTTTTATCCGACCAGCGTCCGAGGATACCGATTTTTGCCTGCGTTTTGAGTACCAGTTTACCTACCAGGGAAGTATACCACTCCGCATCTATACGCCATTTGACGTATTCAATGTAGCGGAAAACATCGTTGGTGGTGCCGGTTTCGTAAAAACTGGCTTTTTTAAACATAGAATAAGGCGGCGTCGCATTCATTTTGATCGAAATCAAAGAACCGGATTTTGGGAAAATCGGGTCATTGATACTGTTGCGCGCCAGGGTCAATCCAATGTTGTAATTGTGGAAAATACCGTCCGTCAAGCGTCCTCCCCTGCCGTCGCCGAAGTTAAAGCCGGCAGCATTGTTGAGTTTCAGGGTTTGTAAATCCAGGTCTGCGCGGAACACAAAGTTGTCGTCCGGGAATTTCAAACGTGTGCCGAAGCCCACGGTGCCCTGCACAATATCGAGGCTTTGGAACGTTTCCGAGCCGGCAAAACCCGAAGTGAAGCGGTTATAAAAACCGGCAACGGTCAGCGAGTTGGGGCGTTTGCCACCCAGCCAGGGTTCCGTAAAGGAGGCGTTGTAGGACTGGTAGCGGTCGCCTGCCGTTTGTCCGCGGATACTGAAACGCTGGCCGTCGCCCTGTGGCAGCGGGTTCCAGGCATCCCTGTTTTTAATATTTCGGATGGAGAAGTTGTTGAACGTGACACCCAGCGTACCGATCACGCCGCCCCGGCTGAAAGCGGTAGCGGGCTGGTAGCCGGCGGACAACTCCAGCTGGTCGGAAGGTTTTTCTTCCACCGTGTATTCGATGTCCACGGTGCCGCGATCCGGGTTTACCGGCGTATTGATACCCAGCGATTCCTGGTTGAAGTAGCCCAGGTTGATGATTTCCCGTTGAGAACGAATGATATCCGAACGGCTGAATTTGTCGCCGGGCCGGGTGAAAAGTTCGCGGCGGATAACGTGCTCGTGGGTGCGGTCATTGCCTTTGATGATGACGCGGTCGATAGTAGCCTGCGGACCTTCAAAGATGCGCAATTCGAGGTCGATGGAGTCGTTGTCGATGGAAGTTTCCACCGGATCGACGCGGAAAAACAGGTAGCCGTTGTCGAGGTACAGGGAAGAAATATCGCGGCCGTCCTGGCTGAACGACAGGCGGGTATCGAGCAATTCCTGGTTGAAAACGTCTCCTTTATTGATCCCCAGTACCTGGTCGAGGAAACGGGTTTCGTACAGCGTATGTCCTTTCCAGACGATGTTGCGGAAGTAGTAACGATTGCCTTCGTCGATGGTCAGATGCATCATGATCTCTCCTTTTCCGTTGCGCCAGACAGTGTCTTTTGCTACACGGGCATCGCGAAAACCAACGGTATTGTAGTAGGACTCAATTTTGAGTTTGTCCTCTTCATATTCCTTGCGCACCAGCTTCGACTTTTTAAACAGGTGCTTTTTGCGGTGCGTGTTTTTCATTTTTTTGCGCAACACCTTGGTTTTCACGGAGGTATTACCCGAAAATGTTATTTCGCGGATCTGAATTTTTTTACCCCGGTCAATGACGAATTCCAGGCGGGTGGCATTGGTAGCGCGTTCGTCGGGATAACTATTGATTTTAATATCAGCGTCGAGGTAACCTTTTTCGATAAAATATTCCTTCATCCCGTAAATCAACGAGGCGCGTACATTATCCGTCAGAATGGCGCCTTTTTGCAGGAATTTGTTGATAATGCCGTTGAGGTCGTCGTGTTTACTTTTTTTCACCCCGATAAAAGAGTGGCGGGTGTAACGCGGAAGTTCTTTTACGGCAATTTCAAGAAACACGATCGTGTCCTGCGTGCGCTCCTGGAGAATCTGGACATCCGTGAATAGTTTGAGGTTCCAGAGCGATTGTACCGCTTTGGCAAACACAGTGCCGGGGATCCGAATTTTGTCGCCGACGCGAAAGCCGGAAATAGCGATCAGCGCATTGGCATCGGCATATTGCGTGCCGCTGACACGGATACCGCCAATTTCATATTCTTTGGGTTGATCGTAAGCCACCGTTGGGCGAATCGTGTCGAGGAGTTGAGCATTTGCTGCCGAGATTCCTGCGAAAAGAAGCGAGAGGCCGAGGATGTATGGTCTCATTGATTTATTTTTTAATACAAATGTGTGAATGTAAGTAAGTGTGCAAAATTAGTTAAGACTAAATTTTCTGTAACTCATTGATTTACATTGCTTTTTGCCCTTTGCTATTTTGCCCTTTTATTTATTTCACAGCTGTTCAAAGAATAGTAGTGAAGCACAGGCCTGCTTGCCTGTTGCCGGTCAATGTGTTTTTTTTATAAATCCTGGATACTACGGTTTGGATTCGGCGAGCATCTCTTTTAAATTGGGGCAGAACTGGAACATGTCGCTCACGGACAAATACGTACTGCGCAGTTTTTCGATGACCCATTTTTCCGTGTAGTCGGCCTTTTTCTGATCCAAAGCAGCCTGCTGGATTTTGTTGTAGTCCAGTTTCAGATCAGCCTTGTGCGGCTTGCTCCGGCTGACGAGTTGCACCAAACGGAAATTGGTGCCACCGTCCGGCGTTCTGAATTCAAAGGGTTGTGAATACCCGCCGACGCCCAGGCCGTCGATGGCAAAAAAGACGTCGGTATCCAGGTCGGCTACCTCATAAAAGGTATTGCCCGAGCGCGGATTCGCCATACGGCCATCGTTGTTGAAACTGGCCTGGTTTTTATCGCCGTATTTTTTCAATGCTTCGCTGAATGTCAGGTTATTGCTGACCAACAGGTTGCGGATGGTGTCGAGTTTGGCTTTGGCCATTGCCATGTCTTCATCCGTAATGGAGGGTTTGACCAGGATATGGCGACAACGAATCAAGTTGCCGCGGCGCTCTACCAATTGGATGATATGAAATCCGAATTCTGTTTCCACCACGGTGCTCACCTGGTTTTTATCCAGTTTATAAGCCATCGCCTCAAATTCGGGTACAAAAGTGCCCCGTTTTTGCCAACCCAGATCGCCACCCGAAGCCGCGCTGCCGGGGTCGTCGCTATATTTGCCGGCAAGGGAAGCCAGGTCTTCGCCGCCATCCACAATCCGGGTGCGTAATTCTTCGACGGCCAAACGGGCTTTTTCGCGTTCCACAGCATTGACGCGCGGTTTGTAGACGATTTCCCGGATTTCAACCTCGGCATTAAAATAAGGCAGTGAGTCGGCTGGAATATCTTTAAAAAAGCGCCTTACTTCGGAAGGTGTAATGGTGGCATGGCTGGTAATTTCTCCCTGCATCCGCTCGGCCAGCAACTGGTTGCGCATATCTGCGCGGGTCTGTTCTTTGATCTGCTCGATGCCCTGGCCGTAAAACTCTTCGATGGCTTTTGGGTCCTGGTTGAAATAAAGCATCAGGCGATCGATACGGGCATTGAGCTGGGTTTCCACCTCTTCATCTTTCACTTCCAGGGAGTCTAATTTGGCCTGGTTGACCAATAACTTCTGGACGATGATATTTTGCAGCACGTTGCAGCGGAATTCGTCCGGCAACGTAGGCTGCTCTTTTTGCACGTATGCAAATTGCTCCTGCACCTCGCTGAGCAGAATGATCTCACCGCCGACCGTAGCCACCACACGATCGATAACAGCCTTGTTATCCTGCGCAGCAAGTAGAAAAGGGAACAACAGTAGCGGAATAATCCGAAGTGTATTTTTCATTCACTGTATAATTTTTATGTTTTCACGCCGTAATTCCTGCTGGTACAAGTCTTCTTTCCATTTCTCCAGCAGTTCCTGTTTGCGTTTGTGCAGGATTACTTTGGAAGCCTGTTCCCGAACGTATTCAAAGGGCGCTGTCGATTTGCCCTGCGCCACTTTCTCCACCCGGTAATAGTAACGGAAATCGCCATCGCTGAGCGTGCCTTCGCGCCTGGAGCCTACGTTGTCAGCAGTTAACGTGCCTTTGGGCAAAATCGCGGCGATCTCCTCCAATTTAAACCATTTTTCATCATCCAGCAGGGCCAAAGCAGCCCATTGTTTGGCGAATGCGTTTAGATTGGCTTTGTCCGACGACTTTCGGCTGTACCAGAGTTTGTTAATTTCGGATTGAGGCGCCCGGGCGGGTAGTTTCAGCAGTTTGCATTTCAAAATGGTGCTTTCCAACTGAAACTGGTCTGTATTATTTTCGTAAAACGCCTTGGTTTCCGCTTCGGAAACGCTGCTGTCTAATTTTTCCGCGATCAATTGTTCTTCAAAGTTGAACCGCACTAAGCTGGCGCGGTAATCGCGCACCAATTCGTCGATATTGAGGTCTTTCGGGATATTGCGTTCGGCTTCGTACATCAGCAATTGTTCCCGGATCCATCGTTGGGCAAAAGCGCTCACAATCAGCGCACTGTCTTCCAGGGAAACCCCTTCCGGTACCACGCCTTCCAGTTCGGAGAGGTACAGCGTTTTATTGTACACTTGTGCCAATGGCCGGTCGTCAGCCTTGGCCTTATCGCCGCCGCTGCAACTCCAGAAAAGTGCGAATGCTGCAACCAGAAAGAGGAGAAGGGTATTTTTCATGGTTAATGTGCTGCCTAAAGCGGCGCAAAGGTAGTAGAAACGATGGTAAATTAAACGTCTTCTGCAACAATCGCGCGAAACAGCGCCAGTTGGTTCCTTGCCCGGATCAGGTTGTGTTCGGGATAATGAATTTTATAGTACACATCGCCGGCTATCCAGTCTGTCAGAAAGCGGAGCGCTTGCTCTCCGGTGATCCAGGCGGCGCCGTACATCAGGTGCTGCAGTTCTGTTGCATGGAGCCAGTCTGCCGTTTCCAATAAAAAACCTTCCCGGAGCGCTGCGATCATCTCCTGACGCAAAGAGACTGCCATCGGGTTGTCTTCCGACTTGTCGGGTGCAAAAGTGCGCACCATGTCTCCAAAATCTGACAGTATCGTGCCGGGCATCACCGTATCCAGATCAATGACTGCCAACGCTTTATGCGTGTTTTCATCAAAAAGCACATTGCCGGCTTTGGTATCGTTGTGTGTGACCCGCAGCGGCAAGGCGCCCGATTTTTTCATCCGGCTGATCGTTTCAAAAACGGGCAGGGCTTCCCGGATAGCCGCTATTTCCGCCGCGCTGTGCTGCGCCCGTTGTGCCGGATTTTTTTCCAGTATATCTGTAAAAACCTCCCAGCGCCGGTCGGTATCGTGAAATCCGGGGATGGTTTCGGCCAATTCCACCGCCGGAAAAACCCGCAAGGCCCGCGCAAAAGCGCCATAAGCACGCGCTGCCTCGAATGCAATTTCCGGCTCCACGAGCGCCTCCGGCGTATAACTGTTTTGTACAAATGGAAATACGCGCCAGTAGTTACCTGCTTCGTCGGTATACAATAGTTGACCGTCTAAGGTCGGGACAGGGTGAATGACTCGGTAGGAGTAGTCCTGCAAAGACAGGAAATCCGACACCTTTCGGATATTCTCCATCAGCGCTTCGGGCTGCTGGAAAATATGGTGGTTGAGGCGTTGTAGAAGAAAAGATTGTGGTCTTCCATTTGCCTCAAAATCAATTCGATACGTATCGTTGATATGGCCGTTGCCGACAGCCCGGGCGCCCAGCCAGTGGTCGATGGTGAAAAATTGTCGGGCAATAGTTGCGTAGGGCATCTGTGGAGGTGTAGGTAGCACGGCTTTCAGGCCGTCGGGACAAGGGCATTATTGAAGTTTCTAAACAAAACGGCATTATACCCCGGGTGTTATAAATGGGGTTTTATTTAAAAACTTCAATCAGACCCTCGCACCGCAGTTATGTTTACGACGACAAATTATGCGTTCTTTAGCATGATATTGAAACAAGCTGCGCTATTTTTCCCGCACTAAATTTAATTCAACCATGAAAAAAATACTTTTTGCCTTTGTTTGCCTCTTCTTACACACTTCCGGGCTGTTTGCCCAGAATGACGCCTGGCATATCGTCGCCGACAATATTGATCCGGCCAATTATTATGGCATCACCGTTGCCAATGGTATGATCGGCCTGGTCTCCTCGCCGGAACCGATGCGCGTCAAAGACGTGGTGCTCAACGGCGCGTACGACAATTATGGCCGCGGCCGGGTCAGCAATATCCTCAAAGGATTCAATTTCGTCAACATGAACCTCGATGTGGATGGTCGCCGCATCGGACGCAAAGACATTTCCGCCTACAAACAAACGCTCGATATGCGCGGCGCCCAATTGACCACGACATTTAATGTCGGCGAACAACTCAGCGTCACGCACCGGGTGATGGCCCTGCGCCACCTGCCGTATTGCGCCTTGAGCATGGTGGAAATCACCGCTAAAAAAGATGTCACCATTACCCCGGCTTCGGTCATTGAAGCGCCGGAAATGTTGCAGGACGTGCGGAATTATTTCTCCGAAATTGACCGGCCCCACGTGCTCATTCCACTCCTGACTTCCGTCGGAAAAAGCCCCAGCGGGAAATACACGGTCGCCGCTTCCACCAGTATTATTTTTGAAGAAAAACACGGCTCGGAACCCGACCTCATCCACGAAGACTGGGACTACAACATGCACCTGCTGAAGTTTTCCAAAAAACTGAAAGCCGGAGAAACCTACCGTTTTTCGGTAGTAGGCACCGTTATCAGCAGCGCGCACGTGGCCGATGCGCACAACGAAGCCGAACGCCTCACCATTTATGCCGCTTTGGAGCGCAGCGAACGCCTCTTGCGCCGGCATACGCAGGACTGGAACAAACTCTGGGCCTCCGACATCGCCATCGACGGCCCGGTGGAAGATGCCCGCGCGGTGCATTCTGCCATGTACCACCTGTATTCTTTTGCCCGCGAAGGCACCGCGCTGAGCCTGTCGCCGATGGGTTTGTCCGGCCTCGGCTACAACGGGCACGTGTTCTGGGATACGGAATTATGGATGTATCCGCCCTTGCTGATGTTGCACCCGGAAATTGCCAAATCGCTGCTAGAATTCCGTTTTCAATTGCTCGATGAGGCCAAACAAAACGCCTTTTCGCACGGCTACCAGGGCGCTATGTATCCCTGGGAAAGCACCACAACCGGACAGGAAGAAACACCGGTCTGGGCGCTCACAGGGCCTTTTCAACAGCATATCACCGGCTGTGTCGGCTGGGCTTCCTGGCAGTATTACTTAGTCACCAAAGACAAGGAATGGCTGCGCACCCGCGGCTGGCCCATGCTGAAAGAAGGCGCCGATTTCTGGGCATCCCGTGTGGAACGCAACGGCCCCGGTCGCTACGACATCAACAACGTGATCGGCGCCAATGAATGGCAAGAAAACATCGACAACAACGCCTTCACCAATGGTATGGCCAAAACCGTGCTGGCCTACGCAACAGACGCCGCCAAAGAGCTCGGCCTCGTGCCCAATCCCGACTGGATGCACGTGGCAGATAATATTCCTATCCTGAAATTCCCCGACGGCACAACCCGCGAAAACGCGACCTACGACGGCGTCACCATCAAACAAGCCGACGTCAACCTGCTGGCGTATCCGCTGAAAGTCATTACCGATCCGGCGCAAATCAAAAAAGACCTGGATTACTACGAACCGCGCATGGCGCAGGACGGGCCTGCCATGGGCAACGCCATACTCGCCGTATCGGCCGCCCGCAGCGGGAATGCCGAGCGGGGTTACGACCTGTGGGTGAAAAGTTACAAACCCAATGAAGTGCCGCCGTTCGGCGTGCTGGCCGAAACGGCAGGCGGTACCAACCCCTATTTCGCTACCGGCGCCGGCGGTTTCCTGCAGGCGACGCTCATGGGTTTCGGCGGACTGGACATCACCCCGCAAGGCATCGTTCAGATGAAAACAAAACTGCCCAAAGGCTGGAAATCGCTGACCATGACGGGTATTGGGTTGGAAAAGAAGACGTTTGTGGTGCGCTGAAGGAAATAGGTAAGCAGGCTTAGGGGTTGTGTCAAAAGTCTTTGGCAAAGAAATTTGTTGTTTCGCACCAAATTATTGTCGCCAAAAGCAATGTGAAAAGTTGACAACTTTTTATTGAAGTTTTTAAATAAAACGGAGTTATAATTTCACTAATTGATTGATTTTCAATTCATGATAATGCCGTTTTATTAAAAAACATCAATAAAAAGTTGTCAACTTTAGTACCTGTCCCAAACATTATTGGGCACTCTTTGGCTAAGTTTCAAACACCAGGCTTACGGGTTTTCAGCCCCAGCGGGGCGGCAATATTTGTATT
>JAYSZC010000731.1:0-3344 GCA_043738235.1 Lewinellaceae bacterium
TTGTCAATATCGGTCCGGATCAGGCGTTTTGTGAGGGAGAAACCATTTCGCTCAGCGAAAGCGGTAAAAGTTGGGGCAGCGGAGCCATCCTGCCAAAGCCAGCTCACCAGGTCGGTTCCGGCGGCATTCAGCGTGATGCTGGTGTTGGCACAAATAGCCGTATCAGACCCTAACTGAACAGGCGTCGGATTGTAATTATATCGAAAAGCGGCAATATTGTTCAAAAATCCACATTCTCCGATGCTGGTTACCGGAAAATCCTGCGACAGGTTAAAAGGCGCAGGCAGGGAGTGGTCGTCATTTAAAATCAGAAATACGGAATCATTGGCGACCCGTGGGATGCGAAACACAAAAGACCTGCAACTATCCGGTTGCAATCCAACCCCAATCGGCACGGCGCCGATCCATTGAGCAGCGCTGGTCTGCGGGTTGCCACGGTAGGCCGAAATAGGTGTTTGGGGCGGCAACTGGTTATCACCGATATTGCACAAAGTGCCCGTCAGAATCAAAGAATCCCGGTCGCAAACCACACTTTGCAGGGTCAAAACACCATCCGGCGAAGGAAAAGTTGGGTTAAAATATTGATTCAAAAAGGTATTCATCCGCAGGCTGTCGCCAATAATATGCGGATTTTGCTGGTAGCGGGGTACAGACAAATCGTCGTTGATATTCGTATTGAAATAAGCGTGTTGGTTCCAGACCTGCCGGGAAGCAATGCCCGGCGTACCCACCGCTTCATAAGCGACCACTGTACCGGTATTGGCGCTGCCGTTGGTGCCGCATTGGATCACAATTTCCGTTTGACCGTCTGCATCCACGTCCAAAATCAGCGGGTTTTCAATGTGCGTGGCAGACAGGCAATCGTCCTCCCAACTCACCTGGCCAGTGGCGCCATTGAGTATTTGCAAATGCGTTTGGCCCCGGTACACCACATCCGCAGAACCGTCGCCGCAAAAATCGAACACGCTGGAACAGGTAATAGAAGAAACGTCGGTCGTCGGGCGCGTCCACATAATGGAAAAGTCGTTGCGCAAGGCATACAGTCGCGGATACCCGACAAAACTGATCTCCAGTTGTCCGTCGCCGTTCAAATCGGCAATATTCACGCGGGAAGCGCCATCAAACCAGTTGTTGAGCAATGGAAACTGGCGCAGAATCGTGGGCGTCTGAATATCCCAGCAATACACCGTATTCTGGCTGCCCCTGCGCCCCTGGACAATCGCGTCGAGGTCGCCGTCACCGTCAAAATCGGCGACACTCGTATAACCGTCCGTAAAAGGCGTAGGCGCCGAAACAACCACAGCGACAGCGCCGGTAATCAGATTGACAGACATTACCTGGTTGCCTGCCACGATTTCGAGGCCGTCGCAATCAGGGCAGAAATTATCAGGCAGCACATCCATAGCCACGGGCGAGCAGAAAGAAAAGCCGTTACCGATGCGCGCCGGGTGCTCTCCGGCGGAAAGGCCCGGCCCGCCGGAAGCCAGCAAGGCGCCCGTTTGGCCGTTAAAAACCTGGTTGCCAATATTGATCTCGGCCCAACCGTCGTGATCAAAATCGGCAATATTGGGTACTGCATAAGCGTAACGTGGGAAATATCCGACAATTCCAGGACTGGTATATTTCAAGGTGCCGTCGTGTTCGTAGCAGCGGAGGCGCAAGTCGTTGGCCACAATGACCAATTCGCCAAAACCGTCATGATCCAGATCGGCAATGGCCGGAGCAGTGCCGCCGGCAATGGTGGACGGACAGATAATTTCGACCTTCGTCGCGCCCGTTGCGCCGTCGATAATGTAAATATTGTTGTTTTCAACCCGGTAAGTTACAATATCGGGGATCCCGTCATTGTCCATGTCGCCGGCTACCAGCGTGGAGTAAGTGCCGGTTTCAGCCTGCCCTACCCACTGTATGCCCAGCGAAATTTGTCCGCAGGGAGGGACGTAATAGCATTCGGCATTACAGGTTGTGTAATAAAAATCGTCGCACTGGCCGGTACAGGTGCAATCCTGGTCATAGCAGTCGATCAGACCGTCGCCATCGTCGTCCATGCCGTTGTTGCAATCTTCAACAACCTGGGAATACGATAACAGCGGAAAAAAGAAAAAAAAAGAGAGTGTAAAAAGGAATGGCCGCAAATGGTACATTTTCAAAGTCATGGAAATGGGAGTCTGGTTTGTTCGGGCCGGTAAACGGCTGTACAGCACGTTTCTTGCACGGGTCGAAACGATTAACGATTGGTTATGAAAACGAGACTACGGCGGGAAATTCGTTTAAAAATGGCAAGATTCACCAGTTTGTGGTTACACGTGCCGAAGATTAAACGAAGGACAAACTTCGATATTTTTCTGGGGCTTTTTTTAATGTTTGTCATAAAAATTTCATATTATCTTGAATCATTCCAGATAAGGATATAATTATTTCAAATCCTCCTGTACATTTGCCCCGTTTAGAATTTGTCTATATAAACATAAAACACTTTTACACGATGAAATACATCAAATATTCCCTTTTCCCCCTGTTTTTGGTACTTTTTCTTGCAGCATCCTGTAAAAAGGAAAAAGATCCGCTGAATATTCCTGCCCAATACGATGGCGCAGCATGGCAGCTTAATACAACCCAACAATATGGTGTCCGCGCCCGGCTCGATGCATTGGTTATGGAAATTAAAAAGGGCCGTACGACGGGTGTTGTGTTGGATTATGCTACCCTTTCCCAACTGTACAATACCGGAGCCCCCAGCCTTAAATCTCTGACGACCAGTTATTACGCCGGACGCCTGGACGGCGCCGGCAATTGGTTGGACGAACTCGCGAAAGCCGGCGGATCCGTTTACACGCCCGGCGTTCCAGCCGGACAAGGCGGCACTTTCGGCGGTTTTTTGTTTGATGAAAACGGCCTGGAATTTGAGCAGTTGGTTGAAAAAGGCCTGTTTGGTGCAGCCTTGTACCACCACGCCGTCACGCTGATGCAAGGCGACATTACCAGTGAAAATACAGATCAGATATTGGCTGTTTTCGGCGCGCATCCCGACTTTCCCAATACGCCTACCGCCGCCAACGCCGCCAATCCCGATAAATACTTAGCCAATTACGCCGCCCGTCGCGACAAAAATGACGGAAAGGGCTTGTACTCGCAGATTAAAACAAATTTCATAACAGCCCAGGCCGCCATAAAAGCGGGCAGCGATTACAACACAGAGCGCGATGAAGCGTTGTCTGCTCTGCGCCTGAATTGGGAAAAAGTAAACTTCGCTACGGTGGTCAATTATTGCCACAGCGTTATTTCGAGAATGAGCGCCACCAACCCATAGGCATGTAAAGAGGCTGCTTTGTCACTGTCCGATG
>JAYSZC010000732.1:0-3341 GCA_043738235.1 Lewinellaceae bacterium
ATCCGGACGCTGATCCTGACGTTCTTCTTCCGGTATATGCGAGAACTGATCGAAAATAGCCATATCTATATTGCTCAGCCACCGCTGTACCAGGTGAAAAAAGGTAAAAATATGCGCTACTGCTGGAATGATGTGGAGCGCAAAGCCGCTCAATTAGAGTTCTCCGGCGGTAAGGAAGACGACGATTCCGTCAAAGTACAGCGTTATAAAGGTCTGGGTGAAATGAACGCCGAACAGCTCTGGGAAACTACCATGGACCCGAAAACGCGTATCCTGAAAGTGGCTACTATTGATGATGCCGGCGAAGCCGACCGTATGTTTGCCATGCTTATGGGCGATGAAGTGCCGCCACGCCGCGCTTTTATCGAAGCGAATGCGAAATATGCGCGGATCGACGTGTGAAAAAAACCGCATTTTTCTATATGAAAAATGCGGTTTTTTTATTTTACTAAGTAGGTGTGCAAAATCAGATAAAACTAAATCTTCTGTAACTCATTGATTTACATTGCTTTTCGCCTTTTGCAATTTTGCCCTTTACCCTACGGCCTGCTTTTTATCAGTTTCCGCGTTGCAGTCTGTCCGTCTACAGTGAGCCGCACGAGGTATAAGCCATCGGGCATGGTCGTCAGGTCGAGCGTTTCGGAAAGATTGGTCGTACGCGACGCATTGGTTTCCCAGATATTTTGTCCCAGCAGGTTCAGCACCTGCACATGCACATCCACTGATTTGTCGAAAGAAGCCTGAATCAGGGCTGTGCCGCTGGTCGGGTTGGGTTGCAATACGAGGGTAGTCAATCCTGCAATTTCATCCGCAGAGACGCTCGTTCCAACAAATACCTCTAATACATCAGAACAACCATCGGCATCAGAAACGGTCACGGTGTAAGTGCCCACCGCCAGATTGCTAATGGTTTCATCCGTTGCACCGGTGTTCCACATAAATTGGTATGGCGGGTTGTCGTCGGCGCCTACGGTGACCGTTACCGACCCGTTATTACCGGTGGTAGAGGGGTCAATCGTTGCACTGAGTTCCATATCATACGCGCAACTGCTCAGGTTAATATTATCCAGGTCGAACCAGAAATCGCCTGCCGACCAGGTGCCGAGGAAACGCACTATCACTGCCTGACCGGCAAAAGCTCCCATCGGAATTTTCACCGTTTGTAAAGGCACCTGAGGCGTATGCGTGGTATTGTTGATCGTATAAACGGTGGTAAATTGATCACCGCAGTCGGTAGAAACCTGCACTTGGATATTGTTATTCCCGATGGCGGTGGCTATTGTGCCATCACCGGTGTAATTGGTGATACGGTAATCGAAGCGAAGCGTATCCGAAGCGTCCACAAATCCAAAGCGCGGCGTCTGGTAGTTCATCACCGGACTGCTGCTCCAGATATTGAACGCCAGCACCAGAGACAGGTTGTTGTGTGCGTTGGTAACATTTGCAAATCCTGCAGTAACCGTCCAGTCGGCAATGGCAGTAAAACCACTCTCAAAATCTTCCAGGAAAGGCAGCGGATTCGGGAGATGCGACACAAAATAAGCGATGGTATCATTCAACGGATTCTGTTCGTCCGGAAGGATCGTCCAGGCCTGGATATTGAATTCCCCGTCGCGGCTATCGAAGAGTGTCGAAAAAGTATAATTGAAGGTTTCATCCGGTGAAACGACAATTGCACCCACATTTTCTATCACCGGCGCGCCACCGTTGATGGAATACGCTACCTGAAAAAAGCCCTGAGGCTGTGTGCCAATGTTGGTGAAACTCAACGTGATTTCATCGTCAGCCAGGCCGCATTCTTCCTGATCGCCGCTGGTAGTAACAGAGGCCGCAGCCAAATCATTGGCTAAAGGAATATATATATGAATATCATCGATTCCGATACCGTCATAAAAATTACCGGAGCCGTCGGATGCGAACACAAAGCGGAGGCGTACGTCGCTTTCGCCGGCTGTGCCGAACAATCCGTGGCGTGCAGTAATCCACCCGGGAGAGCTTCCAGCCCATACATCGCCAAGCATGAGGACTGTAGTGTTAAAGAAATTATACCAATTCACGCCTTCGCCTACAGCGCCAACTTTTTCCCAGTTCTCTCCGCCATCTACGGACAACTCAAGGAAAAGTCCGTCCCAGCTCGTTTCCGTCTCAAAAAACAAAGAGAATTCAATCACAGGGTCTTCGCTAAGGTCGGAAAAGTCGAAACAGGGTGAATTGAGATACGATTTTTCATTGTTATTATATAAGCCTGTCAGGCTCGTCGCCCAGGCATTCACGCCACTGGCCGCGCCGGTGAGCTGTGTTTTATTGGGCGTACCAAATTCCCAGGTAGCATTTTGGCTTGCCGTATCTACCGTCCAGCCGCCACTCCAGTTCTCGAAGTCCTGCGTATACGACACCACTTGCCGGCCTACTAGGTAATACGTCACGGTATCGTTGCTAAAATCTTCGTCGCCGCCCATTTGGGTAAACACCTGGATGACGTACTCGCCCGGCGCTGAAAAGTCGTACGTTGTTTCAAACTCGATCATTTCGCTGCTGTCTTTGCCCAGCACACCGGTATAAAAACCGTCGTCAGGCTGCGGAACACCCACTTCCTGCCCATTCACGGTAAAGGTGAAAGGAATCAGCGATTGTGGAGCCGAGCCGTAATTGCTCATCAAAATCGTAAGGGTCTCCACACCGAGATCACAGCCGCTAATGGGCGTAACTACCTTGGATATACCCACGTCGTTGGTCCAGTAGGTTTCAAACTTGAGTGGCCCCAACGGCGCGCTGGCTTCCCCTGCACCACAATCAGTTATTACATAAGCATCGTAAAATGTTTTTTTCTGCAAACCGGTCAGGGTGACTTTGGGCGTTGTCACATAAACGGTATCGCCCACGCCCGGCCCCGGTACAAAACCCTGCGGGCCGTAAATAACCCACCAGCCAACGGAGGAGCCGGTAGCCGCCGGCGTCCAGCGAAGCCTGGCACGGGTATCAAATAAATTTTCAACTGTAAAATCTTCCGGCAGCGAACAATCTGAACAGGATGTGCCTTGAAAAAGCACCCCTGCTGACAATTGATCGGAGCTGTACACCACATTGCCATCAGCATCCAGCAGGGTAAAAGATACTTCCCCGTCAAAGGTTCCCTGTGTCCAGGAGAGCGTGAGCAGCAGCCCCGGGTTCAGTGTGAACACCACGGTGCTGTCCGTACCATTGCCGCCTTGAAATGCCGAGAGAACGGTATATGTATTGACATCGGTACCGCTGGTAATGGTCAGTATACCGCCATTCCAGCCATCACCGAACGAATCTTCCATCTGGAGGGTATACTCGCACTGTGCATGCAGGCTGCG
>JAYSZC010000733.1:0-3340 GCA_043738235.1 Lewinellaceae bacterium
GCCTACACGAACCGGGAACCGGATTTGCAGCACAAGATTACAAGCTTTGATTTGTTCGATAAGTCCGCGTGGTATATCTGTAAACGCTGCGGCCTTATCCACGTAGTTTTCTACGCTGTTAAAAAAACTAATGTGTCCACCCATTTTTGTCGTCTTTGAGTTGGTGCTCTAATTTGGTTAGCTTCCGGTCTAATCGCAACACATAGGCGACAATACCGAGGAAAATGAGCACAATAACGCCAATAACGACGTTTATCTTACCTGTTTCCCGCATATAGTCGCGATTGCCTTGCGCCAAAACGGATGGCAAAGATATTGCCAGAAACAGAATAATTGTAAAAAAAACGCGGGTTTTAAAAAATTTCATGCTATGAAATGCTTTGTTCGGTAAAAGAAAAACGGAATTAGGATATTGGGATATTGAGATATTAGGGCATTGGGATATTATCATTCCATTCCCTGACTGTCAAGATAATATCCCAATATCCCAATATCTCAATTATTCAATCAATCCCCGTGGCGGTATCAAGCAGGCGCTGGTAGCGATACCTCAACTGGGCCAGCCAGAAACCGAATAAACTCCAGCCGATAATAGCCGGATAAAATACCATGCGCATCGTATTGTCCAGGTCCTCACTGCCGAATGCCGGATTGCCGGTAGCGCCCGGGTGCAGGCTGGCAAACATACGCGGTACGATATACAGAAGCGGTATCAGCGAAGTGAAGGCAAATATATTATACACGGCAGCCAGCCGGGCGCCCTTTTCCGGCTCGTCGAAGGAGCGGCGAAGGATGAAATAGGCCAGGTAAATAAGCAGTGCCACGGCGGTCATCAGTTGTTTGATGTCGTTGCTCCAGGCAGCCCCCCAGGCATAATGGGCCCAAAGCATCCCGGTAATCAATCCCAGAATGCCAAACAGCAGACCGGTTTCGGCATACGCGGCTGCTTTGCGGTCAAAATCGAGCAGTGACTGGCCTTTTTTGGCATCCAGCGCAGCAGCCTGCGCCGGGTTGGAATACCGCAGGAATTGTATGCTGTTCCAGGCCGACGCAACAAAAAGAAACATCAGCACAAACCACATCGGTACGTGAAAGTAGGTGTTTCTTATGCTCTCGTAAATGACATTCCGGTAAGGGAACGAAAAGTCCTTTTTGACATGTAATCGGCTAATATCGCTTTGCGTCCAGGTTGCCGGGGAACTCGTACTGTCTTTCACCACTTCCAGGGCGCTGGGCAACAGCGACACGCCATCTGAAGGGTGGTCGATAATGGCATTGAGCATCACGGACGGGGTAGGGCGGGGTAGTTGGGTCGGGATTTGAAAACTTGCTTCCAGGGTGGTATCGCTCAGCACCCGGATATTTTGACCTGTGAGTGCGTGTACGGAGTCGTATTGCAACCACACCCGCACTTCACTGGCAGGGCTTTTCGTGTAAAAACTGTTGTACCCGTGCAGTTGCAGCGTCACCGTCTGGCCTGAACGCGCTGATACTGGGCTGATGTAGGTAATGCCCGGCTTGAGCGGTAGCAGCGTGCCTGCAAGGAGGGTATATACAATAAGTACGACGGAGACTGTTTTCCACCACATAGGGAATAATTTGATCTGTTTTTTAACTCAATCACGCCAAACATACGGGAAAAGCACAAATGTAAGTGTGATCAGGATGGTATCAATGGCTAAGAGGTTTACAATATCGCGTTGATAGGAGGTATCCTGTATCAGACGCAGGGCAATGGCAGAAAGTCGCACTAAGGTCAGCAAAATGGGCATAATGACCGGAAAACTCAGGATGGCCATCAGCGTGGCGCTGTTGTTGGCTTTTGCAGCAATAGACGCAATAAAGGTAAAGGCGATGCTGAATCCCAGACTGCCCAGCAACAGGATCAGCAAAAACAAGCCGGTGTCTTTCACCGGATTGCCGGCTACGATACTGTATGAGCCGAAGGCCAGCAGACTCAATACGAGCAACAACAGGGTGTTGTAAATAATTTTAGCCAGTAGCAACATGGCCGGGTCAGCCAGTTGGTAGTAATACAACTGCCGCGCGCCGCTCTCCTGCACAAAACTTTTGACGACGGCATTGATACTGGCAAACAGGATAATCAGCCAGAAGAGCACATTCCAGACCTGAGGCTGCACCTTGATGCTGGCGGCATACACCACGAAAACCATGCTGAAAACGTACAATACGATGCCGCTGATGGCATAGCGTTGGCGGAATTCGAGTAGAAATTCCTTTTTTAGCAGGGTGAGCAGCATGTGTCTACTTCTTATTCGACACTTTCAAATAATTCTCCAGCGCCACCGCAATGGAGGGCGCTTCCGGCGTACCGGCCTGCATACTGACCGTCATGCCGCGTTCGGTAACGGCCTTGCTGGCAGATGTTCCGAATACGCAGATACGGCGGTCTTCCTGCTTGAAATCCGGGAACTGCTCGAACATGGATTTAATTTCAAGGGCTGAAAAGAAGGCGATGATGTCGTACTTGATGTCTTTCAGTTCAGTAAGGTCATTGTTCACGGTGCGGTACATCACGGCTTCCTGGATAGGCACTTTCAGGTCGCGAAAAAACCGGATCACGTCGGGATTGCCCTGGTCGTTGCAAGGCAGGAAGAATTTCTCATCCTTATTTCGCAGGATGTAGGATTTGAGTTCCGGGATGGATTTGGTGCCATTAAACACCTTTCTTTTGCGGAACATGATAAATTTTTGCAGATAATTGGCAATCGCTTCGGTCGAACAGAAGTATTTCATTTCCTCCGACATTTTGATGCGCAATTCTCCACAGAGGCGAAAAAAGTGATCGACCGCATTTTTACTGGTAAAAACGATGGCCGTGTAATCGTTCGGGTAAACCCGATTCTTGCGATATTCCTTTTCCGTAAGGCCTTCAATCGTCACAAATGGGACAAAGTCGATGCGTACGTCATAACGTTTTTCCAACTCGTCGTACTGTGTACGGATGGCCGGTTGGGCTTGAGAAATGAGTATGTTTTGGACTGTATTGAAGGCTCCTTCCTGAGCGGATGCAGCAGTTGCAGACATTCGGACTGGTATGTTTCGTGAAATTTGTAAGGTTTCTTCCAATGAAAATAGCGTATTGTTAAACAAGGCGTTATTCCGAGAATTCCCCCGGCAGGCAGGAACCCTTATCAATCAAATTCGTCAGGATTGCATCATGGCTAATTTTGTAAGGAGGAGGACGGGTGCTACTTCGACAGTGCAAAGGTATAATAAAAAGTGAAATTGGTCACCCACCAAAAATTTACTGCCAATATTCAGCGCCCGCAGCGAGCGGTAAATGTAGAATATGCTCACCAGCCCCAATACCCAGAAC
>JAYSZC010000734.1:0-1370 GCA_043738235.1 Lewinellaceae bacterium
AAGTGACTTCCCGGTCTTCGGTAAAATGCCCGTTATCATAGTTCACCTTCACCAATACGGGTTTGCCAGAGGTGGAGGCATGTTGGACAGCGGCAGCAAATTTGCCCGGCTGCCATACCACCACCCGAGGGTCGGTCCAGCCTCCCACGCTCATGACCGCAGGGTATTTTACGCCTTTCCTGACGTGTTGCATACCGTCCATTTCGTACAAGGCTTTGCACTCCACGCTGTCGGTGACTGTACCAAATTCGGGGATGTTGACGGGGCCGTTTGTTGAAAACTCCAAACGCAAGGCATTGGCACAACCCACGTTGCAGATAGCCGCAGCAAACAAATCGGGACGCTCCGTAATGGCTCTGGTGATTAAAATACCGCCTGCGCTGGTGCCGGTGCCGCCCAATTTTGAGGCTTGGGTATAACCATTGGCAATGAGGTATTTCGCGCAACTGATAAAGTCTTTCCAGGTATTGGGTTTGGTGGTTTTATAACCTGCTTTGTACCAATCTTCGCCTTTTTCGCCGCCGCCACGCACGTGTGGTATGGCAATAACTGCACCTTTTACCGCCAATGAATTTAATTCCACATTAAAATAAGGCGACATACCGTAGCCATAAGCGCCATAACTTTCCATCAAACAGACATTGGAGCCGTCTTTTTTAAGGCCTTTTTTATAGATAAATGAAAGCGGCACCATCACGCCGTCATGCCCTTTTACTTCCACTTCTTCCACCACGAGGTCTTTGTATTCGTCGGGATAAACCGGCGCCGGATAGAATGGGCTGGGCGAAAACTTGTCTGTTTCAGCATGGTAAATAAACACGGTGAAGGGCTTATTCCAGGAAGTAATGCCCACGTTAAACTCATTGGTTTTGGTGTCCATGCAGAAGGCATACGCCGAACCTGAAAACGGCAACCTGACTTCAGTCATTGCTTCAGTGGTCAAATGGTACTTGTAAAAGTGGGTGTTGATACCATCGTTATAACTGATTAACAGGTAGTCTTTGCAACGGATAAAGCGCTCAAGCACCATTGATTTTTCGGGCGCAATCACTTTCGCTTTTGACCAATCGGGGTTTTTCAAATCAATGGAAACGAGTTTATACTTTTTAGCGCCATTATGGGTGATAGCGAACATCTTGTCGCCGACCATATCGCTGCTGCGCACCAATTTATCGGCGGGGGTACACAGCGTTTTCCATTGTATTTTTCCCGAATTGAATTGCGCCATGGGCGCATAATACATTTTAAATTCGTTTTGCACTGTTCCTTCCCCTGCAAAGATGTACTCCTTCGAATCCTTGAGTAAAAACACATAAGGATATACTTTTTCTTCGATTTTTAATTCGGGATACGCTTCATTGCTGAAAAAA
>JAYSZC010000735.1:0-3339 GCA_043738235.1 Lewinellaceae bacterium
TCATTGATTTACATTGCTTTTTGCCCTTTGCGATTTTGCCCTTTTGCTTAAAGGCGCCGTATTGCCAATAAAAAAAATCCGTTCCACAACAAAGTGGAACGGATTTTTTTTATTGAAAAAAGGTCAGAAACTTAGTTTTTAACAAACACTGTGCTTGTGCAGGTAGCGGTTGGGAATGCACCGGTTACGTCGCGTACGTTATAAGAGATGGTCAGTTGAGCCTTGCCTCCTGCTGAAGTACCAATGGTACCGGAGCCGCTCACTTCCAGATCACCACCTGCAACAGGTTTTTGTGTGTTGATCGTGAATTCAGTGGCGCTTGTCAGGGTAGCTTGTACAGGTGCCGTCGTGAAGGAATTGTAAAAGTTGAAAATGTTGAAAGAAGCAACGCTAGAAGCGTCAGTAGAAATGGTAATGGCATAAGGGAATGCATTTGGGTCGGTGCTGCATTGTTCGGTAGTGTTAAAGCTGCCGAACAGTTTAGTGCGTACTTCCTCGTTGCAAATGCCATCGGCATCATACTCATAACCGGGATCGCAGTCGCAGGCGCCGTCTTCCAGACAAATACCGAAACCACAGGTGTCCGGGCATTTGTCGCCATTACAAGCTGGTACCAAAGCGACTGTCATGCCGAACAACAGGGCCGAGAAAAGAAATAGTTTTTTGCTCATGTTTTAGGAAATTTTGTGTGAAAAGGTAAAAATCTTTAAAATAATATTTTTTGAAGGCGCAAAAATAATCAAAACCGGGACGATTAAATGCCATTCACCGGATTTTGTGGTTCAAAGGATACGTTCGTATGCTGTGCCAAATGTGGTTTTTGTGTAAAGACGTTATACAACAGATTTGGTAACCCAAATCTTCTCTACAATCCTGAAGCCCTACCTGGTTAATGAAAGGAATAACTGGATTTCGGGTAAATTCGTATGTCGCTGTTCCGAATTTGACACTTGTTAAAGAACAGTTAAGAATCGAAAGCGTTCATACTGGCCGCTTTTAATTCGGATCAGGTATTGCCCCGGGGTAAGTGATGTGGGCAATTGAATGGGAATGAGCGCCCCATTTGCTACATTTTGTTGGCGCCAGATCGTTTGTCCCTGCAGGTTAAACAACTCCAGCGAAATGGGCAGCAGATCATTTGTTTCCGGTAGTAATACGTATAATGGATTACCTGTCTTGAGCGGATTAGGATACATCCGAATTTCGGCTGTCGCCCATGCGTTGTCTGTACTATTGGTGAAACTGATTTCCACACAATCCGCTATGGTACAACCGGCGGCGTCGCTGACGGTGTAACAATAGTTGCCGGGCAAAAGTCCTGAAATGGTATTCCCGGTACTGCCATTATCCCATTGAACGGAATAAGGCGACTGCCCTCCGCTCAGCGTTAAATGCACAGATCCGTCAGCCGCATTGGGGCCGGAAGCATGGGTGGGCGTACCCACAGCGACAGGCGTATTGGCGGGGTTGACAACAATATTGATGCTTCCCGCCGTGCCTAAGCATCCGTACACATCGGTGATAAGAATGGCCGGAGGCGTAAAATTTAAGGGATTGCCCACCTCTATATAGCAGGTATCGGCTGTGGAAATGGTATTGCCGTTTAGACTCCATGAAAAAGAAGGAGCAACCGCATTGGTCGATGCTGTTAAAGTTATGCCTGCCGCTGTTCCGGTACAATTCAGATAAGTGGCGACACCGGTAACCTGTACCTGCGGCGCAAGCAAATGGCTGTTTACTAGGATCGTTTTGGAAGCGGCACAACTTTGCCCGGATTGTTGCATCATGGCAAACACCGTGTAGGTGGCGCTGGTATTGATGACAACGCAGGCAGCAGCGGACAGGGTTATGTTATCTCTTTTCCAGAGAAAAGAAGTGGCGGGAACATTGGCTGCGCAAAGTGTGATACTCGGACTGTTACAAGTCAAATCGGCGTTTGCGGGCAATGCTGCCAGGGCTGCTGCAGGGTTTAATATATTGATAGTCAGGTAAAAAAGTGTGTCGCAATTGCCGTTTCCGCCTACGAATACTTCATACGTGCCCGCGGTGGTAAACACATGACCATCCAGCGCGTAACTGCTGCCGGCGCAAATGAATGTGTTCAACGTTTGTTGCAGGGTGGTATTGCCGTTTACCTGTACGGCAGCCGATGCGCTGCAACCGTTGGCGTCGGTGATGCTGATTCCCCAACTGCCGGGCAGGGGAATAGTGGCTACAGAATCGGGTTCTCCGGTTTCCCATAAATAACTGTACGGCGCCGTACCTCCGCTGACCACAGCGCTGGCAGAACCGGGTGTATTGCCACAAATCACGGGCTGAATATCCAAAAAGGCGACGCCGATCGGGTCAGGCTGAAGTACGGTCATGGTTTGGGATTGGGTATAACCATTTACGCCTGATACCGTAACGGTATAGGTTCCCGCCCCGAGTTCGTACAACGTGTGGAAATTGTTGTTAACGTTCGACCACTGGTAAAAAAGGTTGCTCTGGTTGCCGTACACGGTAACGCCCGCGATGCCTGTGCTATCGCTGTAACATTTTTCATCACTTTTATGGGTGGCAACTACCGTGAAGGGTGGGGCAGTGGCGCCGCCGAACTTGAAGGACAGCTTATAATTATTCCCGTTGTTGTTTTGAAACATGGTTGTTTCCGGGATAAAATCATCGCCGATCGTGTCAATTTGCGCAGCAAAATAAATTTCCAGTGTATATGTGTTGCCCACCGTCAGTCCGCTCGTGAGGTTGTTATTGGCAAACTGGCTTCGATAACGCGTAGTATAGGGGCCGACCAGCGTGTTGTAATCTTCCTGAAGGTTGAGTAATGTCCAATTGCCCGATGGCTGGCCCTCTTCATATACCCGATAATACAGCGCAACAGAAGCGACATTGTTGGTGCAACTTTCCCAGGTTATGGCAGTTGCGCGGGCTAAGTGAAGCGACTGAATCGTGCCCAAATCCAGCCCGTCAAAAGGTTTCCCGAAAGAGCAATCGGTCAGGTTAAAACTGTCCAGTGTATTGTTGATCCGCAGGTGTATGCCAGTCGGGCATTCGCCGATATAACTATACCCGCAGGCAGAAGTTTTCTGGGAGAAAGCGATGAAAAGCAATAAAATAAGTACAGGAAAGAGTCGATTAATCGGCATGGGTTTCAAAAAATAGTCGAAGGATAAATGAATAGAGGGTGCCTCCTAAGGATCGAAATCAGAATTGGCACAAATTTTTATTTCGTTTTTGCTACCAGAAACTTTCCAGGTTTTAAAAACCTGGAAAGTTTGTGGTAGCGAAAAGGAAATAAAAATTTGCACTGTTGTTAACGCCGATCCTTTTGACACAACAGCC
>JAYSZC010000736.1:0-1369 GCA_043738235.1 Lewinellaceae bacterium
TCATCATTCATCATTCATCATTCATCATTCATCATTCATCATTCATCATTCATCATTCATCATTCATCATTCATCATTCA
Organism: Lewinellaceae bacterium; assembly: GCA_043738235.1. Classification (GTDB taxonomy): domain Bacteria; phylum Bacteroidota; class Bacteroidia; order Chitinophagales; family Saprospiraceae; genus M3007. The sequence goes on from JAYSZC010000736.1 coordinate 81, forward strand.
TCATTCCTTTCAACACCTCCATCATCTCCTCCCACTGCTCCGGCCGGAACGCCGTCCATGCGCCGTGTTTCCGAAACCAGGTGGCTTGTCGTTTGGCATAGTTGCGCGAATGTTGTTTGATTTTATCAACGGCTTCCGGGTAGATGAGCTTTCCATCAAAATATTCAAAAAACTCTTCATAACCTACCGTTCGCAAGGCACTCAGGTGTCGGTAAGGCAATAAAGAACGGGCTTCCGCTTCCAGTCCTTCCGCCAGCATACGATCCACCCGTTCTTCAATGCGGGCGTACAATTCGTTGCGCGGCAAATCGAGTAACAGGTAAACCGGGATAAACGACCGCTTATTTTTGCCCTGCCCCAAAAAGGAAGAAAAGGTTTGTCCCGATGTATAACAAACTTCCAAAGCCCGCCGGAGCCGGGCCGGATTTTGCCGGTCGACACTGGCGTAATAGACAGGGTCCAGCCGTTGCAATTCCGTCTGAAGCCAGTCTAACCCGAGTGATTCCATCTTTTCCGTCACCAGTTTTTTGATGTGGGCGGAAACTTCGGGGAAATAATCCAGGCCTTCACAGACGGCCTGCAGGAACAATCCCGAACCGCCGACGAGAATAGCCACATCGTGTTCCAGGAAAATACGATCCAGCGCGGCCAATGCTTCCCGTTCAAAATCGCCGACGTTAAAATCTCTTGTAACAGACAGACTATCAATGAAATGGTGCGGCGCGGCCTGCAATTCCGCAGCAGTCGGTTTGGCCGTTCCAATGCACATTTCCCGGTAAAACTGCCGGCTGTCGGCAGAAATAATTTCCGTGCCGAAGTGTTGCGCCAGCCGGATAGCCAGCGCCGTTTTGCCGGTAGCCGTTGCGCCGCCGATGACAATCAGGTATTTGGAACGGAGATTTTTCATCGGGGCGAAGAAAACGAAGGATTTACTTACTTGCTCTATCTGAACGAAACTATTTTTACGCCATGAAATATATCCATATCCGTAAAAGCGACGGCCTCACGTATTGGCTGATGGAGCCGTTTTTACACCTTACATACTGGTGCCTTTTCCGAAAAGTTTACCTGCACAACATCGCAGGCATCCCCTCCGACAAACCCGTACTGATTGCCGCCAACCACCCGACGGCATTTGTTGATCCGATCGCCTTGTGTATTTACTTGGATCCGCCCATTTACAACATGACCCGGGGCGATATATTTCAGCGGCCCTGGGCGCGCAAAATGCTGGAAGATGTCAATATGTTTCCCGTTTTCAGGATGCGCGACGGTTATATGGGCCGGGA
>JAYSZC010000737.1:0-8651 GCA_043738235.1 Lewinellaceae bacterium
GATTTTTCCCCATCGCTCTACGAGGGAAAAAATCCGTGTCTAATCCTTTAAATCCGTGTTCCATTACGCTACATCGGGGAAAAATCAAATCTACGACGTCAATCGTTTAAAATCCAGTTTTTGCACCGGCTGCACCAGCACCGGCACATCCTCCACGATAATATCCGATTTATCCAGGCCGAAGGCTTTCTCGTCGGACTGGCTGAGTTTTTTCAAGGTGAAATAACTGTTGAGTAACAGGCTGTCGCGCAGGCTGAACTCGTTTTCCAGCGACAGAAATTTTTCAATGACCACAAACTTGAAATCCGGTTCCGGGTTGTATTTCGTACTGCCGTCGGGGCGGATATGCAGGCTCAGTTCGCGGTTTTTGACCAAATCCTGGACAATTTTTTTGAAAAACAACTCCGTGCGCGGCTGAATCCGGAAACCGAGGTTGATGTCAATTCGTATGACCTTATCATCGAGCAATTCATGTACTTCGTAGTTCAGGGTGTACGGGCTGTCCGTTCGGTTGAGGTGTAAAAACCAGTAGACATCCGCGCGTTTCGGTTTTTTGGAAAAAATGGATTTGACCACTTTTTCCTCGATGTGGCTGCGGTGATCCGCTTTGGTCAGGTAAATCAGGTGGGTGCTGAATTTGGGGATCGCATCGTCTTCGCTCAGATCGCGCAACATAGGCAGGTAGGTGTACAAGTCGACAAAACGCACTAATTTGTTGTTGATCTTGCGGGCAAAATACCAGACATACATAATGGCGAACAGAATGCCGACAATGACAAGCGTGATATAACCTCCTTCCGGGAATTTCTTAAGGTTGGCTACAAAAAAGGAAAGTTCAATAAAAATGAACAGCAAACTCAAAAAACCTACTAACCACAACGGCCATTTTCTGACCCGGTACAAATAATAACTCAATAAAATAGTAGTCGTCATCATGGCTAAAGTAATCGCCAGTCCGTAGGCCGCTTCCATGTGTTCCGAGTTCTGGAAATACAGCATCACCGCGATACAGCCCGCCCAAAGCATGATGTTCACACTTGGTATATAAATCTGTCCTTTCAGTTCCGTCGGTTGGCGCACCCCGACCCTGGGCCAGAAATTGAGGGACATGGCCTCGCTAATCAAGGTATAGGATCCGCTGATCAGTGCCTGAGAAGCAATAATGGCCGCAGCCGTAGCGATGATGATACCCGGTATCAGAAACCAGTGCGGCATGATTTCATAAAAAGGATTGCGCCCCAGCAGGAAATTGTCGCCGTGGTGCAGCAGCCATCCGGCTTGACCCAGGTAGTTGACTACCAGACTGATTTTTACAAAAATCCAGGTATATCGAATGTTCCATTTGCCGCAGTGGCCCAGGTCGGAATACAGGGCCTCCGCGCCGGTGGTGCATAAAAAAACCGCTCCCAACAGCCAGAAACCATGCGGGTACCGGGTGAGCAACTGTACGGCATAATGCGGACTCAGCGCCCGGATGATGTCCGGGTAATGCGCCAGTTGTACCAGTCCCAATACCAGCAACATGGTAAACCAGATAGCCATGACAGGCCCAAAAGCCTTACCCACCGTTTGGGTGCCGAAGCGTTGAAAAAAGAAAATCAGGGATAAGATGACAATTACTATCGGTACGGTGGGCAAATCGGGCGCCACTTTTGCCAAACCTTCCACGGCCGATGCAACCGATATGGGCGGGGTGATCATGCCGTCCGCCAACAGCGTGGCCGCTCCCACCATCGCCGAAAAAACAAGCCCTTTTCCATAGCGGCGCACCAATGCGTACAGGGAAAAGATACCGCCTTCTCCATGATTGTCGGCGGTGAGCGTCAGGATAATATATTTGAAAGTCGTCTGAAAAACCAGGGTCCAGAATACGCAGGATACCCCGCCGAACACCAGCATTTCGGAAATTTCTTTCTCATCGATGATGGCTTTCATCACGTACAGCGGACTGGTGCCGATATCTCCGTAAATAATGCCGAGTGCAACGAGCAGGGAGCCGAAGCTGACCTTTGACATGGTAGAATGAGCAGATTTCATGTGTTTATTTGAATAATAAGTACTTGACTTTAAAATAGACGATCAGCACCATTGCAATGGAAAACAACCACCAAAAGATGACTTGTACCCATTCGGCAGGCCTGAGTTTTTTATCTTCATTCTCCATGATATTCCTGGTTTTTTTTGAATAAAAACAAGGACACAAAAGTGCAGGATGGTGTATAAAATCGGTATAAAAGTGAGCAAGCTGGTATAAAGATTTTATAAAGAACCGCCGGAGAAGCGGTAACCAACCCCTGAAGCTGTCAGAATATAGCTGGGTTGGTTGGGATTGTCTTCTATTTTTTTGCGCAATTGCCCGATGTATACGCGCAGGTATTGCGATTGGGTGGTATAGGCGGCGCCCCAGATTTCCCGGAGAATCAACTGGTGGGTCAGCACCCTGCCCTCGTTTTGCACCAGCAACAAAAGCAAAGCGTATTCGGTAGCGGTGAGGTGGACGATTTCACCGTTTTTGCGTACTTGCCGGGCCACAAAATCTATACTCAGGTTGCCGAATATCCGGGAGGGCTGGTTTTCTTCTTCTCTGGAAACGCGCAGTGCGGAGCGAATGCGGGCCAGCAGTTCTCCGGTGCGGAAGGGTTTGGTCAGGTAATCATTGGCGCCGTGATCGAGCGCCTGCACAATTTCTTCTTCCGAGTTCCGGGCCGAAAGTACGATGATGGGTTTGCTATACCACTCGCGTAGTTTGAGCAGCACAGATTGCCCGTCCTCATCCGGCAGGCCCAGATCGAGGATAATAAGGTCGGGCGGGTGCATGGCCGCAGCGATCTGGCCGTCTTTGGCCGTGCCGGTTTCCAGCACCCGGTAATGTTGTGCGGAAAGCGTTATTTCCAGCAGCCGGCGAATGGGCGGCTCGTCGTCGATGATTAGAATAGTGGCTTCAGTCATCGTTTTCCGGTTTTAAATAGTTCAGTTCGACCGGAATCCGGATGCTGAAATGCGCACCCGATCCCGGCAGGCTTTCGACGGAAATACGACCGCCCTGGGCTTCTATAAAACCTTTTACAATAGACAAACCGAGTCCCACGCCACCTGTCCCGGCTTGTCGGCTGCGGTAAAATTTTTCAAACACATGCGGCAAATCCACAGCCGGGAAACCGTCGCCGCTGTCGGAAATGTCGATGATACATTCCTGATGCTGTGCCTCGGCTGCTATCACAATCCGCGAACCTTCGGGTGTATGTTTGGCTGCGTTCAGCAAAAGGTTTTGTAATACCTGCTCCATGAGACCGAAATCGAGTTTAACCAAAGGCAAATGATCGGGGATGTCCACCACTACGCGGTGCTTGAGCAATACATCCTGAAGCCGGTTGACTACGGTATAAATCAGTTCTGATAAGTCGCACCAATCTGCTTTGGGTTGGATGAAACCGGATTCAAGCCGCGACATATTCAGCAGGTTTTCGGTCAGGTGGTTCAGTCGCTCGGAAGCCTTGTTGATTTCCCGTACCAGCGTTTTCTGATCCCGCTCATCCAGGTTTTGTTCTCCGTAAAGCAAGTGATCGGATGCGCCCATAATGGTGGCAATGGGCGTACGCAGTTCGTGCGACAAAGCATCAAAAAGGGTGTTGTATAATTCGAGGGTTTGGGTTTTCGCTTGTTTTTCACGGGCCATTTTTTCAAAAAAACGGATGCGGGCCATCAACACGCCATTCAGCAGCGCTACAATAAAGTACATCGCCAGCATGAGCACGTCTTCATAACTATTGACGTGGAAAGTAAATCGCGGGGGAATAAATAAAAAATTCCAGATCAGAGCGCTAAGCAGGGCTGCCAGCAACACGGGGTATAACGGCAGGCGCATGGCCAGCACGGAAACCGTGAGGAGCAGTATCAACGCCACCGAACGATAGCCGATCAGATCGGAAAACAGGTAACACACTCCGGCAACGCTGACCACGGAGATCATACTCGAAATGAACTGCCCGATGCTGTTTTGCCTCGTTTGCATGATGTGACATTTTATGCATTTACTTTTCACGCCCAAACTTGGGGTTGTGTCAAAAGTCTAAATCGAAAAAAAATGTTTTTTCGCGCCAAATTATGTTTGCCAAAGGCAATGTGAAAATTTGACAACTTTCAAAAAGTTGTCAAATTTAGCACCTGACCAAAACTTTATTGGTATTCTTTGGCCAGGTTTTCAAACATCTGACTCACGACTCACCACTCACAACTCACGATTCACTACTCACGCCTCACGTCAACATCCGCTTCAACACCGCCTGCGCCGCAAAAACCCTGTTGGCTGCCTGCATTTGCACCAGACTGTGCGGCCCGTCCAGAACTTCATCGCTGAGTTCCACATTCCGCCGCAGGGGCAGGCAATGCATCACTTTGGCGTGGTTGGTGGGATCGAGGTGCCGTTCCGTGAGCATCCAGTCGGCATCCGTGCAAAGCACTTTTCCGTAATCCCGGTAACTGCTCCAGTTCTTAACGTACACAAAATCAGCGCCTTCGAGGGCTTTTTGCTGGTTATACTCAATGGTTGCGTGTCCGGTAAAACGCGGATCGAGTTCGTACCCTTCCGGGTGGGTAATGACAAAATCCACCTCCGAACGGCACATCCATTCGGCAAATGAATTGGCGACCGGGTGGGGAATCGGCTTGATGTGCGGCGCCCAGGTCAATACCACCTTGGGACGATGTTTCGGCAGGTGTTCCTGAATGGTAATGCAGTCGGCTAAGCTTTGCAGCGGGTGCAGCGTGGCCGATTCCAGGCTCAGATAAGGCCGTCCCGTATGCCGGATAAACTGGCGCATGATATGTTCGGAGTAATCGGTATCCCGCGATTGCAGGCCGGGAAAACATCGCACGCCAACAATGTCGCAATAACTTCCCAGTACAGGCGCCGCATCCCGCACGTGCTCCACCGTGGCGCCATCCATCACAGCGCCGTCCGTAAATTCCAATGCCCAACTATCTTTGTCGGCGTTGATAACCAGCACGTTCATGCCTAAGTTCTGGGCTGCAATCTGGGTGCTGAGGCGGGTGCGCAGACTGGGATTCATAAAAACCAGGCCGAGGGTTTTATTTTTTCCCAAATGCTGAAAAGCCGGCGGTTGCGCTTTCAGTTGCAGCGCTTCCTGCACGAGTGCGTGTACATCAGTAATATCCTGGACGGAGGTAAATTGTTGCATCTTCGCTTTCTGAGTAGTTATCCGTTATTAGTTATTGGTTATCCGTGTTGATAATCAAGCATTTGCAAAGAATTTAATCTAAACTAATATGGGCGAATATACGGCAACATTAGAAGGCGCTTTAAAAGTAGGCGCCGAATTTCACTGGAAAATCAATGGCGCCGCCATTCGATCCACCGTGCATACCCTGGAACAATACCGCGTTTTGGGTTGGAGCGGGGTTACTTTTGGCACGACGGCTATCCACAAATGGTACCTGGAACCGCACGGCGGCGGCACCCTGGTCAAGGTAGAAGAAAGTATGGAAGGCTGGCTCGTCCGTATTTTTAGCAAAAAAATGAACCGCGACCTGGCTGCCGATATGACGTACTGGCTGGAGGTGTTAAAAAAGCAAAGGGCAAAAAGCAAAGGGCGTTGTAACTCATTGATTTACATTGCCCTTTGCTTTTTGCCCTTTGCCCTTTGCCCTTTGCTTTTTGCCCCCCTATTCGTTTTTTAAACTATCTACCGGATTGGCTCTTGCCGCAATCAGGGTGCGCAGACCCACGGTGAACAAAGCAACAGCCAAAGCCATCCCGACAGTCAGTACAAAAAACCACCAGGACAGGGGCGTCTGGTATTGAAAATCCTGCAACCAGGCATGCATGGCGTAATAAGCCAGCGGCGATGCAACTACTGCGGCGATCAGTACGAGTAATAGGAAATCTCGGCTCAATAAGCCTACCACACTCGTGACAGACGCGCCCAGTACTTTTCTGATTCCGATTTCTTTGGTGCGTTGAACGGCCATCAGCGTGGCTAAACCATACAGTCCAAGGCAGGAAATGAAAATTGCTAGTCCTGCAAAACCTTTGCATAGCGCAGAAAAACGCGATTCGTCCCGATAGAACTCGGCAATTTTTTCATCCATAAACTGTCCGTCGAAGACCTGTTCGGGAAAAATGCGTTCATACAGTTGTTGAATACCGGCGGTCGTTGCTTCCAGATTTTCAGGTTTTATTTTGATGCCGACGGTACTGTAAATCGTTTTTCTGCTGAAAATGGCCATAGGTTTCATCTCTTCATGGGCTGAATTGGCTGTGAAATTCTGCACCACGCCGACAATCTGTTTGCGGTTGCCGCTCCCAATTCTCATTGTTTTCCCGATGGCTTCCTGTGGATCGGTGACGCCTAATTTTTTTAACAGGAACTCATTGACGACATACTCCCGCGTGGTATCGCTGGCTGTCAATGCCCTGCCTGCAATAACGCGCAGACCGTAGGTATTGAAAAAATCGGCATCTACTATTTTCATGTATGTACTGAAGGGAGCGTCTTCAGTACCATTGTAGGCAAAATTACCGGCCCAGTTATTCCCGGAAGAGGGCACATCGCTGCTGAAACTCACCGAAGCCACGGACGGTATGTTTGTCAACTCGTTTTTAAAACTTTCAAAACGCCGCACACTCGAACTGTCGGTGCTGACACCCTGTAACACGTATACGAGGTCCGGTTGAAAACCCAGATCCATTTTTTTGATAAAATTCATTTGGCTGATAATGACAAGCGTGCCGATAATCAGCGCCTGTGCAATGACAAACTGCGCAACAACCAATGCTTTGCGCAGAGAAACACCTCCTATGGTAGAGGAGGTGATGCTGTTTTTTAGTGCTTTTACCGGTTCGAAACCCGATAATACCAGCGCAGGGTAAATGCCGCCCAATAAACTGACCACGACCAGCGTAGCCAGGAGGAAGAGCAATACAGCCGGGTCGCTCAAAAATTGTTGCGAAGGCGGCACATCGGAGATGTATTGGAGCATCGGCGCGCCGAGCCAGGCCAGGCCGGCGCCCAGAACAACCGCAAAAGTGACGATGACCACGGTTTCACCCATAAATTGGTTCATCAGTTGTCCGCGGCTGCCCCCCAGCGATTTTCGTACGCCCACTTCGCGGGAGCGGCCTGCGGCCTGTGCGGTAGCGAGGTTGACAAAATTGAAACAAGCCATCGCCAATACCAGGGCGCCGATCAGCGCGAGTATCCACAAGCGGCTTTTTTCAGTCAGGTGGTTGCCGGCCGGACTCCCGTAACGCTCGTCATAATGGACTTCGCTCAAGGGCTGGATCGCATGGCTACGTTTGCTGCGCGGGCTTTTGTAGTGTTCCTGGCCGATCTGTGCCAGCGCCGAATTGGCATTTGACCATTGCCCGGCATCGGGCAACAAGGCAAATGCCTGGTCGTTACTGCTGGTACTTCCCCATTCCGGATTGTAGTAATATAAATCGGGCGCATTTTTCAAAGTTTCATAAGAAACAATGACATGGCACTGAAAATCAGAGTTGGGCGGCGGCGTGGCTATTACGCCCCGAACGGTCAGCAGTGTTGAATTATCCATCACAACTGTTTGACCGACAGCCATTTGCCAGGCGCCGAAACACTTTACTGCCATTTTTTCAGACAATACCACTGAATTGGGATCCCGCAGTGCGCTGACTGCGTCGCCGGCTAACCAGGGCCAGTCGAAGATGGCAAAGAAGGAAGGATCCGCAAAAACAGCCGTTTCATGCTCGTCGTCGGTGGCAATCTTGCGGCCCAGCAAACTGCCCGGCGCATTCGGGATCGTGATGGTTGGCCACATCGTATGAATGCGGGCAAATTGTGTAAAAGCGGACACTTTCTGCCGCATTTCTTCCATTGCGGGCACGGGAATGCCGGGCGTATAGAACTGCCCTTCCGTCTGGCTGAAGTCGTTCGTCACGATGCGCCCGATGCGGTCGTAGTTTTTAAAAAAGGTATTGAAACTCAGTTCGTAGTGTACCAGCCTGAAAATAAGCAGACATGCGGCCACGCCGACTGCCAGCCCCGCAATATTGATGGCAGCATACGTGCGGTTTTTCAAAAGATGACGCAGTGCAAGCCGAAGATAGTTTTGTAGCATATAAGTAGTTATCCGTTATTAATTATTGGTTATCCGTGTTGATAATCAAGCATTTGCAAAGAATTTAGTCCAAACTAATTTTGCTCGCCTCCTTAAGTAGTTATCCGTTATTAGTTATCGGTTATCAGTGTTCATAATCAAGCATCTACAAAGAATTTAGTCCAAACTAATTTTGCTCACCTCCTTGATAGATAATTGAATCTATGTTTGTGCAATACGTCACAGTTTATGCCGAATTAGTAAAGTGTTGAATATGAATAAGTTACTTGCCCGTACTCACAGGCTGGATGTTCAATATCGTACATATTTGTGCGCTACCGGACGCATGGAGGGCATCTTTGTCGCCTTGAGATGTCAGCTGCTCGTGCCTCGCAGATGACACCTCCGCGCTGCTACAAGGTTTTTAAAAACTTCGGTGCTTTGCGGTGTTTACTGTACAAAAAACCTCCGTGAAAAGGTCAGAAAAAATCACCCTTGTCTGCTATATTTGTTCCACGATTGCCTGTGAAGTGGTGTCATCTGCGAGGCACGAGCAG
>JAYSZC010000738.1:0-1367 GCA_043738235.1 Lewinellaceae bacterium
ATCTCACCCAACACATTACCCAAACCCTTCAATACCTCTTCATTCTTAAACCGGATTACCGTAAAACCCAGGTTATTCAAATAGAATGTCCGTGCTTTATCAAAGTCCTGTTGCTCTGCAGCAGTATGATAATCTCCATCTACTTCTACCACCAGTTTTTGAGCAATACAAACAAAATCAGCAATAAAAGAACCGATAGAATGCTGGCGGCGGAATTTGTACCCATCAACCTGACGGTTACGAAGTGTTTCCCAGAGTAGTGCTTCTGCTTCCGTAGGGTTTTTACGATGGTCGCGACCATATCGTTTCAAAGTATCCCAGATAGCCGGATCACCCGTAAAAACATATTGGGCAAATGTTTCTTCCGGACGCTGTGTCAAACCTGTATACGGATTTTCCTCCATCAACCCCGCCTCAACCGCTTTGTCAATTTCCTGACTCATCTCCTCCACCGAGCCGATGCAGATTTCTTCTTCTCCGTCTTCCGTGCGCCAGATCGGCAGCGGCACGCCCCAGTACCGCGAGCGGCTCAGGTTCCAGTCCTGCAAATTGTCGAGCCACTGACCAAAACGACCCGTGCCGGTGCTGGCAGGTTTCCAGTTGATGGTTTTGTTCAGTTCCGACATGCGCTCCCTGGCCGCCGACGCGCGGATAAACCAGGAATCCAGCGGGTAGTACAGCACAGGTTTGTCGGTCCGCCAGCAATGCGGATAGTTGTGTTTGTATTTTTCTATTTTAAACGCCTTGTTGTCCTCTTTCAGTCGCAGGGAAATCAGCAGGTCGGTCGGTTTAAATTCCTTGTCAGATGAGACTTCTTTGGAATAGTACTCCGCTTTGACGTAGCGGCCGCCGAATTCCGGTACTTCTTCCACAAATTTGCCCTGCTTGTCCACCAGCGGGAACGGCAGATCCGGGTTTTTAGGATTGGCAATACCTATGAAAGGAATGCCCGCCACTTTGCTTGCCCGGAAGTCGTCAGCGCCAAAATAGGGCGCTGTGTGTACGACACCTGTACCGTCTTCGGTCGTAACGAAGTCGCCGGTGATGACGCGGAAACCTTTTTCTTCCAGTTCGGGTGTAGAAGCTGCCGGGGTGGGCAGCAGTTGTTCGTATTGGACGTCGGCGAGATCAGCGCCTTTGATGCCCGTTTGTGCGATATTATAGGGCAATCTTTTATCGCCCACATGATAACCCTCCAAAAACTGGTTCTCATCTTCCGGGTTGAAATAAGCGGATACCCGGTCTTTGGCAAGTATCACGCTGACCGGAGCGCCTGTGTACGGGCTGAGGGTTTTGATTTTCGTATATTCGATATGGGCCCCGACCGTGAGCGCTACGTTGGATGGCAGCGTCCAGGGCGTGGTCGT
>JAYSZC010000739.1:0-3334 GCA_043738235.1 Lewinellaceae bacterium
GATATACATTCGCTCGAAAATGAAGCGATTTTACTTTTTTCGAGCGAATGTATATCAACCCTCATCAACCCTTATAAACCTTCATCAACCTTTACCCGCTCCAGAATCCGGAAAACGTACGCCCACTCATTTTTCTCATCCGGTTCATGCGCTTCCCGCCATACTTCCCGCCATTCGGACATATCGATGGCCGGAAAAAAAACATCTCCTTCCACGTCGAGGTCTACTTCCGTCAGGTAAATTTTATCCCATAGGTGCAGGCTCTCCTGGTAAATAACCCCGCCGCCGATGATAAACGCTTCGGTCTCTCCGTTGTCGTATGCCATGCCGAGCGCCTCCTCCAGCGAGTGCGCTACTAGTACACCTTCCGCCGTAAAAAACGGGTCGCGGGTGATGACAATATTGGTTCTTTTGGGCAAAGGACGGCCAATACTGCGAAATGAATTGCGCCCCATAATGATATGGTGATCCAAAGTGGTGCGTTTGAAATATTTCAGGTCGGCAGGCAGGTACCAGGGTATCTGGTTGTCTTTCCCGATGACATTTCGATGGGCGGTGGCGACGATGGCGGAAACGAGCATGGAAAAGAGAAGTGAGATGGTGAGAAGTGAGATGGTGAGAATACAACATCTCACGGGACTTTGACGGAGGCGAAATTATACGTTTTGGAGTAGTTCGCTGATGAGCAGGCGCATTTTCGGCTCAGCCGCGCGGGCAGTGGCAATCACCTCCTCTACCGTAGTGACACGGATAGCGGAGGCGGGAAAAGAGACATTGCTGACCAGCGAGATCATCAAAACCGGCACGTCCATGTGTCGGGCCACCAGCACCTCGGGTATGGAGGACATGCCGGTGCAGTCGCTGCCCAGCCGGTTCAGCATAGTATACTCGGCAGGCGTTTCAAGGTTAGGACCGGACAAGGCGGAATACACGCCTTCCATCACCCGGATTCCTTTTGCCTGGGCGATTTCCATAGCGCGTTTGCGCAAATCCGCATCGTAGGTATGCAGCAAGTCGGGGAAACGCGGCCCCAGGCGTTCATCGTTCTCACCCCGCAGCGGATTGTCCGGCAGCAGGTTGATATGGTCGCGCACCACCACCAGGTCGCCGGCCTGCAAGTGCGGATTAACGCCGCCGGAAACGTTGGTAATCACGAGGCGTTCGATGCCCAGGAATTTCAGTACCCGGATTGGAAAAGTGACCTGCTGCATCGTCCAGCCTTCGTAATAATGGAAACGTCCGGCCATGACTACTACGGGATGCCCGCCCAGGTGTCCAAAAATCAACTGCCCTTTGTGGCTTTGCACGGTACTCCGGGCAAAATGTGGAATATCCTCGTAATCAATACTCGCCGTTACGTGAATATCGTCGGTCAGATTGCCCAGCCCGGTGCCGAGCACGATGCCGGTGCGGGGCTGGAAATTGGTGCGGCTGCGGATAAAAGCGACAGATTCCTGTATCTGATCGTATAGTTGATTCACAGATAAAAGGTAGATGATGTTATTATTTTAGGATTACTTTCTCCGTTTTTCGTCGACCCTGCCCGTCTTCTACCAATAGCAAATACATACCTATAGGTAAGTCGGTCGTTGGAATAGAATAAAGCGCAGGTGTCTGCAATGCGATATTTTTCAATGCTTGGCGATAATGCTCCTGACCGTCAGTACCAAGCAGGCGAAGTGTGAAGTTTTTTTGTTCGGTCAGGTTAATGATCCCCAGTTGTATCGACTGACCAACGAAAAGGAGATTCGGCCTTACCTGAATGAGAAAGGATTCTTCCAGGAAAAAAGGCTCCGGTATGTTGGTCGTCGAATCTATTTCGTAAGCCCCTATGTCAACCGTGTCCTGTCGAATACGCGGGTTGCCCAAATAATCGTACAAAAGCTCAAAAGTATCTGCCACGGTATTGCTGCCCTTATTGACAACCGGAGAGCCGACGGAAACAGACAGGTCGGGCATTGCAAGATCGGTGGATACAAATTGCGGCGGCGCTTCATATAGCATACCCGCTCCACAAGGGTCAACGCCTGCATATTCGCAAGTTGGAAAGTTCACCAGACTGTGCTCTACCAAGTAGTCATTTACATTAAAATTAGAGGGGTTATTGTTGTAAAAAAGCCGGTAAGGGCCAGGCGTTTCTTCTTCCCAGATCACAGAATTCAGAATCTGCATTTTTTGATAGTAGTCCGTCGTGTTGAATTCCGGCGTCCAGTATTTGACAAATGGCACCAGGCCATTGTTCAAAAAAGTACAGTTCACTACGCTGGTTTCACTGATGCCGGGGTTATCTCCCAAAGCCACGATGGCGCCATCGTTATACGCGAATACCGAATTAGTGATCAGGTTGCGGTTGCGGACGAATTGTGTACCATCTGACCGGTAATAAAACGCCCCGCCACCGGTTAGTGAGTTGGAATACAGGTTTTTTAAAAAGAAACAGCGGTCGATTTTGATCTGAACATTAGAATAACCTCCTCCTTCAACATATATGCCGGAGCCGCCATTCAGAGAATAATTATTTTCAAAGTGAGTATCTTCAATAACTATAAAATATTCATTTCCAAATGCAGATGAATTAAAAGCTCCACCGTTATTAACTCTCACACTATTGGAAAAAAAAGATGAATTCTTAATTTCAATGGTTGCTGTATTAGTCAATTGAAGATGACTAACCGCGCCGCCACCGCCAGTCTTTGCATTATTGAGTGAAAATAAACAATGATTGATCAAATAGTGTACGGTCTCAGTCGATTCAATATATATCGCTCCACCTTCAAACTGAGTGCTGTCGGATATAAAAGAGCATCCCTTGAGTTGAACAACATCGGATGCTGAAGCAATAGCCATAGCCCCTCCTAACTGTACACAATAGTTTTGCCGGAATTCGCAATTTTCTATTTTAAACGGTCGGCTACTCAAACATTTTCCCCTTTTGCAAAAACTGCCGCCCTGGTTTTCTCCACGGTTTAAAAGAAACAGGCAATTTTTTATATCCGGTGCAGAGATATATTCATCATACCGGCTCACACAGGCAATGCCGCCGCCGGAAGCTGCATAATTTTGCTCTATCGTACAGTTCTGAATCAATGGAATAGATACCGGTCGCTGTTCGTCAGCCCATACCAAAACCCCGCCCCCGTAATATTGTGGCGCCGGGTCATTGAAAACACCTGATCTGCCATACATAACTTTAAACCCGTCTAATACGGTCAGGCTATCGCCGCCGTATATCCGCACCACATGGTAACTGTTATCTTCCCAGATACCGGGACTACCGATATCTCCGCTAAGGATAGTGGTATTATTGGTCCAGTCGCGCGCTCCGAACAAGGTT
>JAYSZC010000740.1:0-3333 GCA_043738235.1 Lewinellaceae bacterium
ATTCCTCATCCCTCACGATCACGGGGCCTGAAAAACCAAATCCAAATCTTCCGAGCCGCCAAACGGGATACTCTCACCCTCTCACTTCTCACCTCTCACTTCTGAGTGAAGACCAGCACCAGCGTGCTCTCTTCCGGGCTTAAAATGCGATCGACCCGCACAAAAACCCCCGGTTCCACTTCCCGGTCTTCTCCGAGGCGCATCTCGGCACGCCGAAGTTCGATGACGTCGGCCCATGCCTTGAAGGCAGCTTGTTTGGGAGAAAAAGTGCTCAGAAAAACCAATTGGCGGGTGGCTTCTTTCAACCAGAGCGAATCGGGGAACTGGCTGAAATTTCCTTTCACATTAAAGCGGTATTCCTGGCGGGATTCGTTACATATTTCCTGGTTGATTTCCAGTAAAACACCCGTATCGAGCATCAGGCGCTCCAAAGACTGGCTTCCCTGCTTTTCAAAATGGTATTCCGTCACATGCGGCAGTCCGGCTTCAAACACGGGCGCCGGCTTGTACTTGCAACTTGCCGTTGACTGGCAACCGAACGCCGCCAGCAACAAAATACCCAAAACAAGCGCGACAGGGCAAGTATTTAAACAATTGATTTTCATTGTGTTAAAGAATGGATTTGAAAGATGACGATGTCAAGATCACAACGACCGGCCAAAAGTAAATAGTTTTGCCCCTCTAAATTAAATCTTAACTAGGCAGGTGTGCAACATTAGCTCATGCTAAATCTTCTGTAACTCATTGATTTACATTGCTTTTTGCCCTTTGCGATTTTGCCCTTTTATTTATGTCTACCCTGCTGATACGCCATATTAAAACCCTGGTGCAAGCCGAAACAAGTTTCCGTCCCCTGGTAAAAGGCGCCGATATGGCACGTTTACCGGTATTGGACGATGCATTTCTGCTGGTAAAAGATCATCTGATTCATTCGTTCGGCCCCATGACCGATTGCCCGGACACCGCCGATGAAACAATAGATGCCTGCGGGCGCATGGTTTTTCCTGCCTGGTGCGATTCCCATACACATATCGTTTTTGCGGCCAGCCGGGAAGAGGAATTTGTCAGTCGTATCCGGGGGCTGAGTTATGAGGAAATTGCCCGGCAGGGCGGCGGCATCCTGAATTCGGCGCGTCGGCTGCAGGCTGCGTCTGAAGATCAACTGCTGGAAGGCGCCTGGCAGCGCCTGCAGGAAGTAATCGGCTACGGAACAGGCGCCATTGAAATCAAAAGCGGCTACGGACTCAGCACGGAAAGTGAACTGAAAATGCTGCGCGTCATCCGCCGGTTACGCGAAATCAGCCCAATCCCGATCCGGGCAACTTTTTTGGGCGCACATGCCGTTCCATTGGAATACCAGTCGCGGCGACAGGATTATATCTCCCTCATTATCCATGAAATGCTGCCTGCGGTGGTGGAAGAAAATCTGGCGGACTATTGCGACGTTTTTTGCGATAAAGGTTTTTTCACGGTAGAAGAAACCGCTCAGATATTGCAGGCTGCGGCGAATTATGGTTTAAAAGCCAAAATTCACGCCAACGAACTGGGCTATACGGGCGGCGTGCAGGCAGGCATTGCAGCCGGAGCCATTTCCGTCGATCACCTGGAATACACCGGCGAAGCCGAAATAGCGGCCTTGCTGAGCAGCCATACGCTCCCGACACTGCTGCCGTCCTGCGCTTTTTTCCTGGGCATTCCGTATGCACCGGCCCGCCGTATGATCGATGCGGGACTGCCGGTAGTACTGGCTACGGATTACAACCCTGGATCCTCTCCCTCCGGGCGGATGTCGCTGGTGGTAGCGCTGGCCTGTATTAAAATGAAAATGTTGCCGGAAGAAGCCATTCAGGCGGCTACCATCAACGGCGCGCGCGCTATGGAACTCGAAGCCTCCTATGGCAGTATTGCTCCGGGCAAAGTGGCGAACCTGTTTATTACCAAACCAATGCCTTCCATAGCATACATGGCCTATGCATTCGGGAGCGATCTGACGGAGACAATTATCCTGAATGGACAGGTTTGGAAAGGGGCTGACAGCAATAAATAAAGTTAAGACCACGTTCTGACGCGTCGTTCAAAAAGGGAGTTGTCATATTATTTAAATATTTGTTTTGAATTTGATATGTTTGATAGGTGTCAAATGTCTACTTTTGCGCCCATTGTGCGTACACATGGCACCTTTATTGTGGGCCGCCTGTGTCCCGCCGATACGTTAAAGTTGCCCGCTTTGAACAGCATTTTTCGAAAGTACTGTATCTAATATGGCATATATCTCGCTTTTGTTAACACATCCACCAATTTTTTGAAAAATTCTTACACATCACGCATGTACAAATTGCTAATCCCGTTGCTCATCTGTCTGTTTGGCACGGCAACGATCCTCCATGCCCAGGTTCCTAAGAACATCTCAGTTCCGACCCGTATCACCCCTGCTTATCAACCGTCTGGAAGCGGCCCTGAAATGATGTGCAACAATGCAGGCACATTCCAACTCGGCGCCTTTAACGGTCAGAGCAATGATACCAATCTTGCGGGTCCGCAGGACACCATTTTCCTTTGCAGAAACGACCAGATCCAAATTGACCACAACGGCGATTTTGATCTTTCCGGCGACCCTCAGCCTGCCACCCCACCGGGTATCGGCTGGGCATTCTACACCTGCTCACCCACAGTGATGGGCGACAACCTCGCCACTGTTCTGACAGACCCCTGCATCTTGCCGGGCGCTACGAACGGCATCTGGGTTGCTACGGATCAGCCGAATGGCGACATCCTGTTCAATAACAACGGCGGCTTGCAGAATGCCTTTAACAGTGGACAACCCATTCTGCTGCATTTTGCGCCTATTACGCTGGATGTTTTTGCTACCCAGGGATTTGAAGGCACCCCGCCCGGCCCCTGTGTAAATGTCAATACAGGCGTCGAGTTTAAGGTCGTTTACCTGAATGCTATTGAGGAAAGCGGCGTATCCGCCAACTTTGGCAACGACTGCCTCGGCAAATTCCGGATTGAAGGGGGTTACCCGGAATGGAATAACCAGGCTGTGTACACCATAACGATCACCTTAGCCAGTGATCCGACGGTTAGAGCCGTGATACAAACGGCTGCTGCCCAGTTGTTCCACGGCGCGGATGTTATTTTTTCTGTCCCACAATCTGGCGTCTACAACGTTGAAGTAGAAGACGGTAAAAGTTGCGGCCATTCTTTTACGATCAATATGAATGCTTGCAATGCCATGGATAACGTGGTATTTGCACTGCCTGATACGGTATCTCCTCCCGGATCGACCATCTGCGTACCGCTTACCGTACAAAATTTCGACCTGGTAGGCGC
>JAYSZC010000741.1:0-8638 GCA_043738235.1 Lewinellaceae bacterium
CGATCATGGGTTTTGTGGCTTTTTGCCTGATCGCTTCGGCAGTGTATGTATTGAACGACATGGTGGATGCGCCGCAAGACCGCAACCATCCCGATAAAAACAGGCGGCCTGTTGCAAGCGGGGCGATCAGTATCCGGCAAGCAATAGTAATACTCGTTTTGCTGTTGTTTTTTAGTACGGCGTTGGCAGCTTACCTGAGTATTTCTATGCTGATTTTCAGTCTTTTATACTTTGTGGTCAATCTTTTTTATTCGTTTTCACTCAAACATATCGCAATAATCGACATATCGCTGATCGGACTGGGATTCCTGTTGCGTATCTTCGCCGGCGGAGCAGTTACCGGTGTGTTGGTGTCGCAGTGGCTCATCATTTTAACTTTCCTGCTGGCGCTCATTTTGGGTTTGGCGAAACGAAGGGGCGAGTACGTCATTGCCATGGGAGAAAATAATTTCCGCAAGGCATTGGAAGGATACAACCTGCCTTTTCTGGATGTAAGTATTACGGTTTGCTCTACGGTCGCGATTGTGGCTTACCTGATGTACTGTTTTTCACCGGAAGTGACGGAACGCATCGGAAGCAACCAGATTTATTTCACCGCTTTTTTTGTGATACTGGGTATTTTGCGCTACCTGCAACTCACCCTGGTGTTTAATAAAACGGAGTCGCCCACCCGCGCTTTGTTGCGCGATCTTTTTTTGCAATTGGTACTTTTGGCCTGGATTGGCGCTTTTGCGTGGCTGCTGTACTTTGATTAAAATAAGTTGATAAAGGTTTATAAGGGTTGATGAAGGTTGATAATAGCCACTCTATGAAATAGAAGCTCCATTTTTGAGTGGTCATTATCAACCTTTATCAACCCTTATAAACCTTTATAAACCTGAAAGACAATGACGAACAAACAAATTGCCAACGCCTTCGACGAATTAGCCAACCTGATGGAACTCCATGAGGAAGACGATTTTCGTATTCGCTCGTACCGCAATGCTTACCTGAACCTGCGAAAAATCGATCGGCCTTTATCCGATATGTCGGATACGGAAATCAAGGAAATCAAAGGTGTGGGTCCTGCTATTGCGGGTAAAATACGCGAGTTGGTGGGCGGCGGTAAAATGGCCACCTTAGAGAAATACCGCGGCCAAACGCCTCCGGGGGTAGTGGAAATGCTGGAAGTCAATGGATTCGGCCCCAAAAAAGTGCGGGTGGTGTGGAAAGAAATGGGGGTGGAAACGGTGGGCGAATTGTGGTATGCCTGTAATGAAAACCGCCTCGTCGAATTCAAAGGATTCGGACTAAAAACCCAGGAAGACCTGCGGCAGAAACTCGAATATTTTTTCAGAAGCCGCGATAAACTCCACCTCGATGTGGCCGAAGAAGAGGCCGATTTTGTGTGTGTCTGGCTCACGGGCAAATTTCCCGGCGCTTTTGTAGCGCCTGTCGGCGAATTGCGCCGCCGCCGCCCGGTAGTCGAGCAGATTGAAATACTGGTAGGATACAACGGCGAGTTGGGCGCGGCATTCGACGGCGTCGCTCTAACGGTGGAAAAAGCGGAGAGTACGCTGCGTTATGACGTACGCCTGCAAAACAATACGCCCGTCATTATTCACCGATGTATGGCGGAGGAATTTGGCTCCAAATTGTTCCAGCACACCGGAACGCCGGCTTTTCTGGAGGCTTTTGTGGCCGCTTCGCCGGGATTGGTTTATAAAAACCTGCGCAGCGAATACGAGGTGTTTGAACGCGCCAATATGTCTTTTATCGCGCCGGAATTGCGCGAAGGCGGCCTTTATATTGAACCGGCAAAACAACATAAATCACCGCAACTCATTGAAGAACAGGATATTCGGGGTGTGCTGCATGTGCATACTACCTGGAGCGACGGCTTGCACAGCCTGCGCGACATGTGTGAGTACACCCGCTCGATGGGATACGATTACATCGGCATCACCGACCACAGCCAGGCGGCGTTTTATGCCAACGGGCTGAAACCGGACCGGGTGCTGGCGCAAATGGCCGAAATCGACCAACTAAATGTCGAACTGGCGCCTTTCCGCATTTTGAAAGGCATTGAAAGTGACATTCTGAATGATGGTTCTTTAGATTACGAGCCGGAGATTCTGGAAAAATTTGATTTCGTGATCGCTTCGGTGCATACCAACCTGAAAATGTCGAAAGAAAAAGCGACTGAACGGGTGTTGCGGGCAATCGAAAACCCGTTTACGACGATTCTCGGCCACCCAACAGGCAGGCTGCTGTTGAGTCGCGAAGGCTATCCGCTGGATTGGGATATCATCATGGATGCCTGTGCAAAACACCGGGTGGCCATCGAACTGAATGCCAATCCTTATCGCCTCGACCTCGACTGGACGCTGATTCAGGCGGCGGTACGCCGGGGCATTTTGATCAGTATCAACCCCGATGCGCACAGCAAAGACGGTATCCACGACCTGCGCTATGGCGTTTTTGCAGCCCGGAAGGGCGGTCTGACTGCGGCACAGTGCTTGAATGCACAGGAGATGGGGGCGATTGGGAAGAACCGGCGCTAACAGTCAGAATGTCATCCCTGTCAGGTTTCTTTCTGTCCTGACTTATTCCAGTTCGCCTCATAATTACTTTTACGAAGTACATGCTTGGAATAGCGCACAGGAGAGCAATTATCATTAATACAGCATCGGTCATGATAAGTCGATATGTGATTGGAACCCTCTTCCAGGTTTCAAAACGTCAGCATAAGTTGAAGAGCCAATGGCTAACGCCCTGATAACCGATAACTGATAACAGGTAACCACTACAGTTTGCCCGCTGCGATTTTTTGTTCCAGTTGAGTAGAACGGCGCAGCGCATGGGCTTTTTTCCATTGTTCGATGGCGCGGTCGTGCTGACCATTCAGCGACAGCGCGTCGCCGTAGTGTTCCAGGATACCGGGGTGTTGATCGCCGCCTTTCTGGAGCGATTGTTCGTATCGGCTCATGGCGGTGCTAAATTCCTTTTTACCCAGGAGAGAAAGGCCGATCTGATCCGTCAGGTCGAGGCGCAGCGCGGTATTGCCGCCCACCATCAGTATGGCTTGTTCGAGTTGGTTGATGGCGTCGTCGTATTGTCCTTTCAGGTTGGCCGCTGCGCCGTAGTAGAAATAGGCTTTGGGCTGGTTCGGGAAAGCGTCCATAGCCTGTTCGGCGAAGCGCAGCATTTCATCGAAGTTTTTTTGTTCGGCCAGGATGGTCAAAGTGTTGTCCCACACCGAGAACACGCGCGGGCTGAGCCGGATGCACTGCCGGTATTTTTCCAGGGCTTCGGTGGGGCGGTTGCTGTAATAGAGCAGGTCGCCGGAAATGCTCCAGGCTTTGGCGTCGTCGGGATGCGTTTTTTCGAGGATGGCGCCGAGTTCGAGCAGGTTTTGAGCCGGCGCCGGATCAGAGTTGGCGCCCAATTTTTCAAAATAAGGCAACAATTCCTTGATTTTGGAGTCGATGGGCGTTCTGGGGTCATTAAACAGCGGTTTCAGTGACGCCAGATACGTTGCGTCCGAGTTGGTTTTTCCTTTGCTCAACAGCGCTAATTGCGCCACCGAATCATTAGGGTGGCGGCGCAGAATATCTTCATAGACGCGGCGGGCATTGACCTGGTCGCCCATGGTTTCGTAAAAACGGGCCAGCCGGTGGCGGTATTCCGGCTTGCGGGGATAGGCATCGGCCAAGCGCAGCAGTTCGGCGGCTGCTTTTTTATCATCGCCGAGGCCGACATAGATGATATGCTTTTTATCGGCGGTTTCTTCGCTGAATCCCGTGATCTGTTCGAGTTTGTCGAGCGCTTTCAGTCCGGCTTTCGGATCTTTGTTGAGCACATAGAGGTAGGCGAGTTGCCGGTAAAATTCAGGGTTGTCGGGCCGGCGTTTCGTCAGCGTTTCGTAGACGGTGATAGCGTCTTTGTGCCGGCCGGTTTTGCCAAAAAGATCGGCCTGAAAAATCCGGTACCATTGGTTGTCCGGCGATGCAACAATTGCTTTTTCAATGGCTTCCAGTGCTTTTACATAGTCTTCTTTGGCTGCAAAACTGCGCGCCAGGCCGTACCAAGCGGCATCCACTTCCGCATTGTTGTACAGGAATTTTTCGTAACGCTGGATGGCTTTGTCGTAATGGCCCAGCAGGCGTTCCTTTTCTGCTTCCAGGAACTGGCTCTGGCGTTTCACTTCCGCTTCCGGCACGATGACTTTATTCCCGCCAATGGTATTTTGGGCGAAGAGGCTGGAAGAAGCAAACAGGCATAAGGTAAAAACGATATTTTTCAACGGCGTGTAAGTTTTGAAAGTTTGATGGTTTGACCCTCCTTCGCCTTACCTCCTTCGCCCGTCGGCTATGGCGGTTAAAAAGGCTTCGGCGGGTAAAGGTTTGATGGTTGGAGGGCTTCGCTTTCGGGCAGTTGTACCGGATTTTCAGTCAAATTATTTTGAATTTTTTATATAACCCCGAAAACAAATTCCGGGGCTGTATATTCTCACTTCTCACTTCTCACTTCTCACCTCTCACTTCTCACTTCTCACTTCTATCTTCTGGAGCATACCGAATAATCTCCGAGGTTCAGTTCGTCCAAAGAACCCACGAAGCGGCTTGCATTCCCGATCATGGAGTTGTGCAGCATGGCGTTGTTGAGGTGCGAATTATTTTGAATAATGCTTCCCTGAATAATGCTGCTTTCCACCACCGAGTCGTGCCCCACACTAACGTAGGGTCCGACGACTGCATTGCGAATGACTGCATTTTCGCCGATAAAACAAGGTGGCACGATCACACTTTTTTCAATAACAGCGCTGGCGGCAACGAGTTCGCTGTTGCGGTGAATTTCCAGCATCCGGGCATTGGCGTGCAGGATATTGTCCTTGTTGCCACAATCGAGCCATTCTTCAATATCGCCGGTTCGGAACCGCAGGCCGTCGTTTTTCAGGTATTCCAGCGCGGTGGTCAGTTGGTATTCATTTTTTTCCTTGATTTCGTTGTCGATGATATGTTTCAATGCAGCGCGCAGGCGTTCCCCTTCCCGAAAGTAATAGATGCCAACAATAGCCAGATCGGATATAAATTCGACCGGTTTTTCGACAAATTCGGTGATAAAACCCTCCGCATCCAGTTTCACCACCCCGAAAG
Organism: Lewinellaceae bacterium; assembly: GCA_043738235.1. Classification (GTDB taxonomy): domain Bacteria; phylum Bacteroidota; class Bacteroidia; order Chitinophagales; family Saprospiraceae; genus M3007. The sequence continues at coordinate 5,139 of JAYSZC010000741.1, forward strand.
AAGAGGGGTCGCTCACTTTTTGGGTCCAGATAACGCCGTCTTCTTCGGTATCGAAACTGAAATCGGCTTTGAACAGGGTGTCGGCAAAGGCGATCATACATTTTCCCACCATACTTTCGGAAGCGCAGGCAATGGCATGGCCCACACCGAGGGCTTTTTCCTGCTGGTAAATGCGTGCTTTTGCGCCCATGTTTTCGGCGATGCGAATCAATTCCCGTTCAATATCGGGGCCGAAATCGCCCACGATGTAAGCAATTTCTTCAATTGGGTCTTTGTAGGAAGTGGCTAAATCTTCCACTAAACGCTGAATAATGGGTTTTCCGGCGACGGGGATGAGCGGCTTCGGGGTGGTCAGCGTATGCGGCCGGAGCCGGGTTCCACGCCCTGCCATTGGGATAATGATCTTCATGGAGTGGTTGGTTATCTGCTGTTGGTCAGGTAAAAAGTTGATGCGTTGATGGGCTTATTAGTTGACAGGTTGATGGTTTATGGTTGATAGGTTTATAGGCGCTTTAGACAATAATTGTGCTGAAAGTATCGAAATATGACTGACAATTTCGCACTGACGACTTTTAAGAAGTGCTTCCGAATCCACCCGTTCCCCTGCTTGATTCACTTAGTTCGCTGACTTCCTGCCACACGATTTGTTCGTAGCGGGCGATGACCATTTGTGCGATGCGTTCGCCGGGTTCTATGGTTTGCGGTTCGTTGGAGAGGTTGACGACAATACATTTGATTTCTCCGCGGTAGTCGCTGTCGATGGTGCCAGGCGAATTGAGCATGGTCAGACCGCGTTTGATGGCGAGACCGCTCCGGGGGCGTACCTGGGCTTCGTATCCGTCAGTCAATTCAATAAACAGGCCCGTTGGAACGAGGCTGCGTTCCAGCGGCGCTAGGGTGATAGATTCGCTGATATTTGCCCGCAGATCCATGCCGGCGCTGCCGGGGGTTTCATAGCGGGGCAGGGGGTAAGGGGAAGTGTTGATAATTTTCATTGCCAAAGCAAACGTTTTTTATTCGGGCAAAATTAGTACAATGTGCCGAATAGGGTAGTGGCAGAGCCGAACCCGGTAATTTTCCTCCTGCACGTATTTTTTTTATCGTCGGAATGACGCTGAAAAAAGGTTAAAATTGTGTTTTTAGAGACGATTTTGGCATTTCCGGGCACAAAGCGTAAATCGGTTCGCAGAACTTTAGAAATTCACAATATTTTCGGCCCGTTAAAACAATAGCTATGTCCTGCATGAAAACCTTTTTTACCCTGTTTTGTTCCTTCTGCTCCCTTTTGGCTATCGCCCAGGCGCCCGTCAATGACAACTGTTCCGGCCTGATCGATCTGGGCGTTGTGCCTTTCTGCTCCAATCCCGCGCAGTACACCAATGTCAACGCGACGACCAGCGTGATTGCTGTTCCAGCCGAAAACATACCGGACTGTTTCAACAATGAGGCGGACCGCGATGTATGGTTTCAGTTTACCCTGCCTGCCGACGGCAGCATCGTGGATATCAATATTTCCGTCTTCGGAAATGTATTCGGAAACGGGACGATGCAAATGCCGCAGGTAGCCATCTACCGCGGCGACTGCGTGTTTGGCGGATTGGCGGAATTAGACTGCGCAGCTGCTCCCCTGAATGTAAACCAGGTATCGCTGCAACAATTCGGACTGACACCCGGCATTCCTTACTACCTGCGGATCAATGACTATTCGGCTACGGCCAACCCCAATGCCGGGACATTCCGGCTTTGTGTGGAGGAATATGTTCCCGATATTAATATGGGCGATGTTGCCGGTTCACAGAGCTGCTCAGGCACCTTGTGGGATTCGGGTGGACCGGATGGCGACTATGATCCGGGTGAAAACCTGAATTTTACCATCTGCCCGCAGGACTTTCACCAGTGCATCATCATCAATGTGGAGGATTACAACACGGAAAGCGGGTTCGACTATTTAAGTTTTTATCAGGGTGAAGATGTTTCCGGTGTTCAAATTACCCAAATCGCCGGCAATGGTCAGGATTTCCAGATACAGATTGCGGCGCCCTGCGCTACGATTAACTTCAGTTCAGACTTCTCGGTTCAAAGCGACGGCTTCCAGATTACCTGGCTTTGTTCGTCGGAAGTGTGCGATTCACCTCCACTGACAACCTGCGACGAACCGGTCGTTATTTCCAATTTGCCATATACGGCCAATGACCTGAGCAACTGTTTTTCAGGCAACAGCATCAATGACGGCCCCTGTAATTCGGAAATAACGTTTTTGTCTGGAAATGATTACATATTTACCTATACCTCTCCCGGAGACGAGTGTATCTCTATTGCAACGACGGGTACCAACTTCGAGTCCGGTTTGGGCGTATACGATGCCTGCCCGACCGATCCGGCAGCGAATTGTATTACCAGCACCGGTTTTGGTACGAATAACCCCACGATCAATGCGCTGTTTCTGGAAAATCCGGGCACATATTATATCGTATTCGGATCGGGCGACGATTGCTCTCCATTTAGTATTTCGGTAAATAAAGTGGTTTGCCCCGTTGTGTTGCCGCCGGCCTCTACCTGCGATGCAGCGCTGAATATCGGCGGATGCAGTACAACGGTTCCCCAGATCATTACAGTATTGCCGGGCGCGGGCGCGCCCAACTTTATACAACAAGGCGTCAACCAGGGTTGCCTGGTATTTCCGCAGCAAAACTATACGTTCTTCTATTTTGTGGCAGGCGCTGACGGGAAATTCGGTTTTGCCGTAGAAGCCAACAACCCCGCAGAGGCTTCCGACATCGACTTTAACGTTTGGGGCCCGATTAATACCCAGCAGGAAGTGTGCAACTACGTGTCCAATAACCAGCCGATTCGTTCTTCCTATGCGGCAGGCGCCGATTTGACGGGTCTGGCGGATATTCACCCGGAATTGGGTACGCTGGTGCTGGATAATTTTGATTGTGGTAGTCCGGCCACACCGGGGGTTGGTATTGATGCCGATGACTTTGTACGCCGGATTGACGTAATAGAAGGGAAAATTTATGTCATCATGCTCGACGACTTTGGCAGTTCTATCGAAGAAGACGGTATTTCCATCAACTTTGATGTAACCACAGAAGGTGTGCTGGCTGCTATGCCTGATGCGGTTACGGTGACGCAGGATACAGCAGTTTGTAGTGGTCAGCCGGTGCAGTTAACGGCTTCGGGCGGTGCGGGTTACACCTGGGCGCCCAACCCGAGCCTTTCTTGTGTTAACTGTCAAAGCCCTGTAGCAACTGCCACAGAAACAACTACTTATCAGGTACAGGTTGCGACGACTTGCAATTTGGTCAACGCTTTCGTCACGGTAAAAATGGTGGAATTGTCACTGGGGCCGGATGTCACGGTTTGTAATGACGCGAGTTTTATCCTGAATCCGAATGGGATAACGACCGCAACATATAGCTGGACCGGCCCTCCGGGTTTGAGTTGTACGGATTGTCCTTCTCCGGTCGTTTCCGGTTTGACCACAGGTGTTTATT